>CAYOCZ010000038.1:0-15154 GCA_964402475.1 uncultured bacterium
CCCGACGCTGGCGAAAGAAGCCCAGGTGCTGCTGGAGAAGTGGCAGGCACGCGGCCTGAAGCCGGAAGTCCTTGCCGCAATCCGCTACGACGTCTTCAACGTCCCCGCGCCGACGCCCTAGCCGGTATGCCGGCGGCCAGTCGCACCTCGCCTCAGAATCAGGGGCGGGCTTCCGCCCGCCCCTCCCTGTATTCTGCATAGTGTATTCTGTCTTCTTGGTGCCCTACCTCATCACCACGACCTTCTGACAGCCCACAGCTAACGGCTCACGGCTGACAGCCCAAACGAAGTAGACGCCGGGACTCAGCCTGCGCACATCATTCGCACCGGAATGCAGGGCCAGCACCTTCCGGCCGCTGACGTCCAGCAGCCAGCTTCCGGCTTGAGGCTTGCGGCTTGCGACTTCCGCAGGAACAACACCCCACGGACGGCCGTCGCCGGGCATGCGGTGCTGCGTCGGTGTCCAGGCGTTTGACAGACTCCTGAAAAGGCCTATACTGGATTGTCGTTAGGCACCGGCAAAGTCCGGCGCAGGAGGTAGAAATGAAGAACCGCAGTCCGGTCAGGTCTGCGCAGGCGATACTACCTGCAACGTTGGTCTGCATCCTCTGCCTGCTCATCCCCGGCTCAGTCGCCCTGAGCCAGCCCTTCCCGTCATTCATGCTCGACAGCTCTGTCACCTTTGTACCGGGAGTAGACTACGTACAAGGCACCAACGTCGCGTTCGGCCCCGATGTTGGCCTCGCCGTATGGAAGACAAACACCCACGTGCGGGGCGCGCGAGTGAGCCGCGACGGCACGCTCCTGGACTCACTGCCGCTCGACATCGACGGCCCTGACCTCAACGACCCGGTTTTCCTCCGGCTAGGCGTAGCCTGGGGCGGGCAGGGCTTCCTGGTTGTATGGGCGAACTGGTCTGTGACAAGATGTGCCCTCGTCCGACCGGATGGGCAGGTCACGGCGCGTGCAGTCCTCCAGAGCTCGGTGAAGACCGCCCAGCGTGAAGCAGCCGTGGCCTTCGACGGTACCAACTTCCTTGCATCGTGGGTCTCGCAGCACGACACGTCTGGATTGACAGCCTTCTACGCGCGGGTTTCCCCGCAGGGCGTCGTCCTCGACAGCCCGCCCCGCATGGTGGCGCCGCTGGCAGCGGGCAGGCAGCACGACATCGCGCTGTGCTTCCACGAAGACCGCTACCTGACGGCGTGGGGCGACTGGGACACCATCGGCATCAAAGGCAACTTCATCCTGCCGGACGGGTCGATAGCTGACTCGGCCGGGTTCTTCATAAGACAGGGGGTCGGCACCGACTGCCCGGCGATCACCCACGACCGGAGCAACTTCATCGTCTCGTGGAGCGACCCCGGGTACCAGATTCGGATGGCCCGGGTCACTGACGACGGGACGGTCCTTGACACCGGCGGAGTCCTGGTCGACAGCTTCTCGATGTCCGGGACTGCGGTCGCGTCGAATGGTGACACGACGCTAGTCCTCTTCCGACAAGACACGGCATGGGATCGGGAAAGCCTTGCGCTGGTGGCAGTCCGCGTCGATGCGAACCTGAACCGCCTCGATGACGTACCGGTCCAGATCTCTGCGCCCGCCAATGACAGACTCAACCTCGCCGCTGAGGCCCCGGCCGTTGTCTTGTGCGGCGACGAGTACTTCGTCTCCTGGATGCAGCCGCTTATGCTGGATGAGGGCGCGGACGACAACACCCAAGCCCTCTGCCGACGGATGGACCGGAACGGCGACCTCCTAGATTCGGCTCCGGTCGTTCTGTCCTATGGAACAGCCAGCCAAACGGGTGCTGATGTGGCATCTGACGGTGAGAACTTCCTCGCAGTCTGGACCGAGACAGGCCGCGATTCCATCGCTCGCGCCTACTCGATACGCGCCGCCAGATTCACCGCTGACGGCACGCTGCAGGACTCCAGCCCGGTCCGGCTGGGCAGCTCGAGCCGATTCCAGCCAGCCGTCGCCTTTGGTGGCGGATGCTATCTTGCGGCATGGTACGATGACCGCGCGATGTGGGCGAAGAGGATCACGCCCGCCGGCGTCGCACTGGACAGCGTCCCGCTCCGGATGCCCGGTCCCGACCGGGCCCGCTACTTTCCTGACGTGGCGTTCGGTGATTCGTTCTTCCTGGTAGCGTGGGGCGGCGATGCTGGGCTTCAAGGATGCCGGGTCACCCCAACCGGAGCCCTGCTGGACACGACGCCGCTACGGCTCACGGTCGACGACATGCACCAACCAAGCTTCCCGCAGGTCGCCTTTGACGGCACCAACTTCCTCGTGGCGCGGCGCGACGATGACGGCGTGCACCGCTGCGTCCGGGTTGGCACGAATGGAGACATCCTGGATACGGCTGACATCACTCTGGGTCCCGCGGGGTCGTTCTCCTACAGGGCGAAGCCGGAGCTGGCATTCGGCGGCGGGGTCTACCTTGCAGTCGATTCCCGCACCTCCAGGTGCTGGCGGGTCTCTCCGAGCGGCTCGCTGGTCGAGTCGGTGCCGCACTCCTACTCAGACTTCGCTCATGTCGTCTTTGATGGCACCGACTTCATGCTCCTCTGTCAGCTCAGAGACAGCAGCGGCCAGGCGACAAACAGCCTTGGCGCGATGCGCATCACACCAAGCGGCAGGGTGCTTGATTCGATTCCATTCGCACTAGTCACTGCGGACAGCGCCACGGCCGGGGACCGGTACGCCGCGATGGCAGTCAACGTGGCCAACCGCGTTGGCGCCGTGTTCACCGGGTACGAACGCGCTCCCTACATGACCGGACGCATCCGGGCGGTGACCTTGCCGGCCATCGTCGGCATCAACTCGCAGCGCGACGACGCGCGGCCGGCTGTATTCCGCGTCCAGCCGAATCCCGCGTCACAAAGCGCGACGCTGTCCTTCGCACTGGGACAGCCCGGGCCGGTTCAGGTAACCGCGTTCGATGCGACCGGACGCAGATGCGCGGTACTGCATTCTGGCCTAACGACCGCCGGTGCGCATGTGTTGCCTCTGGACACACGCCATCTGACAAACGGCGTCTACTTCCTGCGACTGGAGACAGGAACCGCGACTCACTCGACGCGGCTGGTGGTCTCTCACTAGCGACCCGGGAACCTAACGGAGCCGTCGTACCTGCGGCGGCTCCTGCTGCTTGACCCTGCGGAGTCGGTCGGCTACTCTTAGTTTCCCATGCCAGAAGGAAAACTGCGCACGCCAAACGCCGAACGACGAACGCAGGAATCGGGCATCCAACCCGAAGTAATCCGCATTCGCGGAGCGCGCGAGCACAATCTCAAGAACATCAGCCTCGACATCCCGCGCAACAAGCTGGTGGTCATCACCGGCCTGTCCGGCTCGGGCAAGTCGTCGCTCGCGTTCGACACCATCTACGCTGAAGGCCAGCGCCGGTACATCGAGTCGCTCTCGGCCTACGCCCGGCAGTTCCTCGGCATGATCGAGAAGCCGGATTGCGACCAGATTACCGGCCTCTCCCCGACCATCGCCATCGAGCAGCGAACCTCGGCCCGCAACCCGCGCTCCACGGTCGGCACTGTCACGGAAATCTACGACTACCTGCGCCTGCTCTTCGCCCGTATCGGCAAGCCCTACTGCCCGAAGTGCGGCAAGCCGATTTCGTCCCAGACCACGGACCAGATTGTGGACAACCTCCTCGCCCTGCCCGAGGGCACGAACCTCATTGTCCTCGCCCCGCTCGTGCGTAGCCGCAAGGGCGAGTACAAGGAGCTGCTGGTCAAGGCCAAGCGCCGGGGCTACATCCGCGTCCGGGTCGACCGCAAGCTCTACGAGATTGACGAGGTCCCGGAACTCGGACGGTACAAGAAGCACGACATCGAGGTCGTGGTCGACCGGCTGCCGGTCACGCCGGATTCGAGGAAACGCCTGGCCGACTCGGTCGAACTGGCGCTCAAGGAAGGCAATGGGCTATGTATCGTCGCGACCCAAGGGGTCGCGACTGAAGTCCGAAGTCCGAAGTCCAAAGTCCGAAGTCCCGAGTCCGCGGCCGAAGGCGGCGACTTGGTTTTCTCCGCTGCCCTGGCCTGCCCGGAGTGCGGGTTCAGCTTCGGCGAAGTCTCCCCTCGCCTCTTCTCGTTCAACGCGCCGCAGGGCGCCTGCCCGACCTGCCACGGTCTCGGCACTAAGATGGAAATCGACCCGGACCGGGTCATCGCCAATCCCGACCTGTCGGTGATGGACGGCGCGCTCCAGCCCTGGGGCGAGGCGCGGGAGCGAAGCCAGTGGTTCACCGCGCCGCTGCGCACCCTGGCGCGCCGGCACGGGTTCAAGCTCGACACGCCCTGGCGCAAGCTCCCCGCCTTTGCCAAGCGCCTGATTCTCTACGGCTCCGACGAGGAGCTCAAGGTCAAGTACACGCGCTGGGATGACAGCGAATTCTACTGGAAGCACAAGTTCGAAGGCCTGATGCCGAACCTGCTCCGCCTGTACCATGAGACAGAGTCCGAGTCGCGGCGCGAGTGGATTGAGGGCTTCATGACCCTGCTCCCCTGCCCGGATTGCCAAGGCCGGCGACTCAAGCCCGAGGCGCTCGCGGTGCGCATCGGCGACCTGAACATCGCCGACCTGAGCGCCTTCTCCATCCGCCGCAGCCATGACTACTTTGCCCGCGAGCTGAAGCTCTCCGGCCGCGACGAGGAAGTCTCGCGCGAGGTCGTGAAGGAACTGCGCAAGCGCCTGAGCTTCCTGACCGCGGTCGGCATCGACTACCTGACCCTCGACCGGACCGCCGAAACGCTCGGCGGCGGCGAGGCCCAGCGCGTCCGCCTCGCCACGCAAATCGGCTCCGGTCTCGTCGGCGTGGTCTACATCCTCGACGAGCCGTCCATCGGCCTGCACCAGCGCGACAACCGGAAGCTGCTCGCGACCCTGACGCGGCTGCGCGACCTCGGCAACACGGTCATCGTGGTTGAGCACGACGAGGAGACAATCCTCGAATCCGACCACGTCATCGACCTCGGCCCGGGCGCGGGCGACGCGGGCGGCAGGGTCGTGGCCCAAGGCACGCCCGAGGACATCAAGCGCAGTCCCGATTCGCTCACTGGCGCGTATCTTTCCGGCCGCCGCCGCATCGAGGCCCCGCTCGAAAGGCGCCCGCCACGGCTCGGCTGGCTCACCGTGCACCGCTGCAACGAGAATAACCTGAAGAACGCAGACATCTCAGTCCCGCTCGGTCTGTTCGTTACAGTAACCGGGGTTTCGGGCTCAGGCAAGAGCACCTTTGTCTCCGACATCCTGTACCGGGCGCTCGCCCGTCACTTCTACGACTCGCGGGAGAAACCCGGCGCGTACGACCGCATCACCGGCACCGAGAAGATAGACAAGGTGATAAACATCGACCAGTCGCCGATCGGCCGCACCCCGCGCTCGAACGCGGCGACCTACACCGGCGCGTTCGGCCCGATTCGCGACCTGTTCGCGCGGACCAAGGACGCGCGGATGCGGGGGTACAAACCGGGGAGGTTCTCGTTCAACGTCAAGGGCGGCCGGTGCGAAGCGTGCGCCGGGGACGGCATCATCAAGGTCGAGATGCACTTCCTGCCCGACGTCTACGTCACCTGCGACGTCTGCAAGGGCAAGCGCTACAACCGCGAGACCCTCGACGTGAAGTACAAGCTGAAGAACATCAGCGACGTCTTGAGCATGTCGGTTCAGGAAGGAGCCGCGTTCTTCGCCAACGTGCCGGCGGTCGCGCGCAAGCTCCGGCTGCTGGAGGAAGTCGGGCTCGGCTACGTCAAGCTCGGCCAGCCTGCCCCTACCCTGTCCGGCGGCGAAGCCCAGCGCATCAAGCTGGCGCGGGAGTTATCGAAGATTGCCACCGGCCGGACTTTGTACCTGCTCGACGAGCCGACGACCGGGCTCCATTTCGAGGACGTCCGCCTCCTGCTCGGCGTGCTGGGCCGCCTGGTCGAGCGCGGCAACACCGTGCTCGTCATCGAGCACAACCTCGAAGTCATCAAGTGTGCGGACTGGATAGTCGACCTCGGGCCTGAGGGCGGGGACGAAGGCGGCACGGTTGTGGTGGCCGGAACACCAGAGCAGGTTGCAGCGTGCAAGTCCTCGCACACCGGCAAATACCTGAAGCCGCTGCTTAGACGCTAGCGCGCGGCGCTCCACGCGCCACTTCCCGGACCCGAGGCGGCGAACATGCGGCTTCAGACCTGCTGCGTCGCGCGCAGGTCTTCGGAAACAACACGCGGCACAGGTCTCCGACCGACGTCACGAAGTGGAACTTAAGCCCTTTCCTCACGTTGGCCGGGACATCCCTCAGGTCGCGCCGGTTCTCGGCCGGCAGGATGATGGCCTTGATGCCGGCACGGCTGGCGGCAAGCACCTTCTCCTTCACACCACCGACGGGCAGGACCCGGCCGGTGAGCGTTATCTCGCCGGTCATGGCGATGCGCGGGTCGAGCGGCTCCCGGCGCAGCTGGGAGAGCAACGAAGCCGCGATGGCGATGCCGGCCGAAGGCCCGTCCTTCGGGGTCGCGCCCGCCGGGATGTGGACGTGGACGTCCGACTCCTCGAAGAACTTCTCGTCGACCCCGAGCCGCTTCGCGTGCGCCCGCACGTAGGAGAGCGCGGCCTCGGCCGATTCCTTCATCACGTCTCCGAGCAAGCCGGTCAGCAGCAACTGTTTCTTCCCCTTCATCAAAGAGGACTCGATGAAGATGATCTCGCCGCCGAAGGGTGTGACCGCAAGCCCGGTCGAGACGCCAGCGTGCATCCTTCGCGCCGCAACTTCGGATGAAAAGCGCCGCGGCCCGAGCAGCTTCCGCACCTCGGCCGGGGCGATGGTCGTGGTCTTGCTCCGGCCCTCGGCAAACCGGCGCGCGAGCTTGCGCATCACCGAGCCGATTTCCCGTTCCAGATTCCGGACCCCGGCTTCGCGCGTGTGCTCGCTAATGATCAGCTTCAAAGCCTCGGCCTTGAATTGAACCTGCTCCTCGGTCAGCCCGTTTTGCTCAAGCTGTCTCGGCACGAGGAAGCCCTTGGCGATTGAGAGTTTCTCTTCGTCGGTGTAGCCCGGCAGTTCGAGGATTTCCATCCGGTCACGCAGAGCCGGGATGATGGTGTCGACGACGTTGGCGGTGGTGATGAACATCACTTGCGACAGGTCGACCGGCACTTCGAGGTAGTGGTCGGAGAAGCTGAAGTTCTGCTCCGGGTCCAGCACTTCGAGCAGGGCCGACGATGGGTCTCCCCGGAAATCGGTCCCGACCTTGTCGATTTCGTCGAGCATGAACACCGGGTTCATCGAACCGGCAGTACGCAGGCCCTGCACCACGCGTCCGGGGAGCGCGCCGACATAAGTGCGGCGGTGGCCGCGGATTTCTGCCTCGTCCCGGATTCCGCCCAGCGAGAAACGCAGGAACTTCCGGCCCAGGGCCCGGGCAATGGAACGGCCCAGCGAGGTTTTGCCCACACCCGGCGGCCCGACGAAGCACAGTATCGGCCCTTTGGAATCCGGCTTCAGCTTCCGCACCGACAGGTACTCGAGTATCCGCTGCTTCACCTTCTCGAGGTCGTAGTGGTCTTCATCAAGGATCTTCCCTGCCCGGCGCACGTCCAGGCTGTCCTCGGTCCGCACTTTCCACGGCACCGCCAGCAGCCAGTCGAAGTAGTTGCGCGTCACCGAGTACTCGGATGCGGCCGGCGACATCCGCGCCAGCCGGTCCAGTTCCCGGCGGGCCGCTTCGAGCGCGGCCTGTGGCATGCCGGCCTCCTCGACCTTCTTCCGCAGTTCGTCGAGTTCTGCCGTGACCTGGTCGGTTTCGCCCAGCTCCTTCTGAATCGCCTTCATCTGCTCGCGCAGGAAGTACTCACGCTGCGACTTGTCGAGCTCGCCCTTCACCTGGTCGCGGATCTTCGCGCCCAGTTCAAGGATGCCGATCTCCTTGGCGAGCATCGGCAGCAGCGCCTGCAGCCGCTCCTTCACGTCGAGCATCTCCAGCAGCCGCTGCTTCTCCGACAGGTCGAGATTGACGTAGGTTGCCGCGAAGTCCGCCAGCCGGCCCGGCGACTCGATGTTCGTCACCACGGTGTTGACATCGTCGGGCAGGTACGGCGCCAGTTCGGCCAGCTTGCCGAACGTCTCCGCCACGCTCCGCATCAAAGCCCGGGTCGCGGTGTCCTTCCGGCCGGTCTCCTCCAGCGGCTTCACCCTGGCCCGCAGGTACGGAGCACCCGGGAGGTACTCCTCGACCCGCGCCCGCCGCATCCCCTGCAGCAGCAGCCGCATCGTCCCATCCGGGAACCGGAGCATCTTCAGGATTACGGAAATCGTCCCGACCTCGAACAGGTCGGCGGGTTCGGCCTCGCGCTCGAGCGCCGAGTCGCGCTGTGTCACCGCGCAGACCAGCTTGTCGCCGGCCAGGGCGTCGTCCACCAGCTTGGCCGAACGCTCGGTCGAAACAACGAGCGGCGACACGAGGCTGGGGAAAACGATGCCGCCCTTGACCACGAGCACCGGCAGCTCGGCCGGGAAACTCCCGGTTTGGACCTGGGGCATGTCATCCGCCCCCGGCTTCGGCTGCTCGTCGCTCTTCACCACCGGACCAGGATTGTCACTCAACTCGTATCACCCTTACCGTACTGCCGACCGTCCGGTCCAGCTCCAGGCTCAGCACGCCATCCTTTATGTTGACTTTGATGCTGTCCGGGTTGACCGCAAACGGCAGGCTCACGCGCTTCTCGAACCCGCCATACGGAATCTGGGATTCATAGAAAGTCACTCCGCGCCGGACCTTCTGCGGGGGTCGTTTGACACCAAGAATCTGGACCATCCTCGCCCCGACCCGAACGTGGACCTCCACCCCCGGGACCCCGGGGACCTCAGCCACAAGGTAGATCTTGTGCTCACTGACGAACAGATCGACCGGCGGCTCCCATACGGCGTTGCTCTCTCCGACCCCGAAGAACTTCTCGAACAGCTCATCAATGTCGTGGCTGATAGAAACTATGGCGCCGAGGCGCCGGTATCGATCCATGTGCTCTATTAGACGCTAGCCGGCCGCGGTCTGATTCCCGGCAGGCGCGACCGGAAGGGAAAGCCGACCGATTGCCAGGGCCCGTCCGCTTGCCGGCTCGACGTCCACCCACACACCGTTGATGCGTACGTCCCCGGTCGCCGGGTTGAGCCGCACCGGCACCATCTCGATCATCCGGCGCAGAGACGAATCCTTGCTCATCCCGAGCACCGAGTCGAACGAGCCGCACATCCCTGCGTCGCTGATGTAGGCCGTCCCGCCGGCCAGTATCGTCTCGTCCGCGGTCTGGACATGGGTATGGCTGCCGAGCACGGCCGAAACCCGGCCGTCCAGGAACCAGCCCATCGCCTGCTTCTCGGCTGTCGCCTCGGCGTGGATGTCCACGAACACCACCTGGGTCTCACGCCGGATTTCGTCCAGCGCGGGCAAAGCCCGGCGAAACGGGCAGTCCAGCGCCTTCATGAATACCCGCCCCTGAAGGCTCACTACCGCGATCTTGGCTTCTGCCGCCTCGGTCTCCTGTGTCTCTTCGGCACTCGTCAATCGGCAATCGTAAACCCCGTAGCCCCGCCCCGGCGCCTGCGGCGGGAAGTTGAGCGGCCGCAGAATCCTCGGCTCGGTGCCGAGGTACTCCCAGACCTCTTTCCGGTCGAACGCATGGTCCCCGGTCGTGATGCAGCCGACGCCGGCCTTCAGCAGCCCATCGGCAAGGGCGGGCGTGATGCCGTACCCACCCGCAGCATTCTCGCCGTTGGCGATGACGAAGTCAACGCCCAGCCGCTGCCGCAAACCGGCGAGTTCCTGCTCGACCGCCTTCCGTCCCGGCTCCGCGCACACGTCGCCGAGGAAGAGCACGCGCAGCGCGCCATCCGGCTTCGGACTCGGGCTCATCAGAGGCTAGCGTGCGTAATCGACCGCCCGCGTCTCGCGGATGACCGTGACCTTTATCTGCCCCGGGTACTTGAGCTCGGTCTGAATCTGGGCCGCGACCTTGGCCGCAAGTTCCGCCGAATCCCGGTCGGTCACCTTGTCCGGTTCGACCAGCACCCTGATTTCCCGGCCGGCCTGAATCGCATACGCCCGCTCGACCCCGTCCATTGAGGACGCAATCGTCTCGAGCGTCTCCACGCGCTTGACGTAGGTTTCGAAGCTCTCGCGCCGGGCCCCGGGTCGGGAACCGGACACGCTGTCTGCAGCGGCAACCAGGAAAGCGTAGTGCGAGTCGAGCGTTGCCTCCTCGTGGTGCGCGGCGATGGCGTTCGCCACCAACTCGTCCTCGCCATACCGGCGCGCCAGTTCCGCTCCGATGCTCGCGTGGGGCCCTTCGATGGACTGGTCGGCTGCCTTGCCGATGTCGTGCAGCAGCCCGGCCCGCTTGGCCAACGCCGGGTCGAGGTCAAGCTCCTGCGCCATCAAGGAAGCCAGGTACGCAACCTCCTTGCTGTGGTTCAGCACGTTCTGGCCGTAGCTCGTCCTGTACTTCAGCCGGCCCAGCAACTTGGAGAGCTCCGGGTGGAGACCTACAATACCCAGCTCCAGAACGACCGCCTCGCCGGTCGACTTGATGTTGGCGTTCATCTCGTCCCGGGTCCGCCCCACTATCTCCTCGATGCGCGCCGGGTGGATCCGGCCGTCGGCCACGAGCTTCTCCATCGCCAGCTTGGCGACCTCGCGCCGGACCGGGTCGAACCCGGAGATGATTATCGCGCCGGGCGTATCGTCAATCATCACCTCGACTCCGGTCAGAGTTTCGAAAGTGCGGATGTTGCGGCCCTCACGGCCGATAATCCGGCCCTTCAGCTCATCCGAAGGCAGGCTTACGACTGAAACCGTAGTCTCGGCCGCGTGTGACACGGCGCAGCGTTGGATCGCCCGGATGATGATTTCCCGCGCCTCTTCCTCGGCGTGTCCCCGGGCTTCCTCCTTGATGTCCCTCACGATCTGCGCCGCCTCGAGCCGGGCCTGGTTCTCGAGATTCCGGCACAACTCGCGACGAGCTTCCTCCGAGGAGAGGCCGGCGGTCCGCTCGAGCCTTGCGTTCTCCTGGTTGATGAGCTGGTCCAGCCGCTCCATCTTGGCCCGGACAACCTTGTCCCGGGCCCCGATGTCTCGGTCCTTGCGGATCAGATCCGCCTCTTTCTGGGTCAGGACGCTGTCCCGGCGGGCCAGGAAGCTCTCGCGCTCGGACAGCTTCGCCTCCAGCCGTTCCAGCTCCCGCCGCGTGGTCGCGGTCTGGGTCTCGAACTTCAACTTCTCCCGCTCCCACTCGATCTTGGCCGCGGCCTCGAACTTCTCCCGCGCCCGGTTCGCCTCCTCCTGCGTCTGCTTGACGGTCCGCTCGCGCTCCTGCTCGGCGCCGTTCACCAGTTGCCGGGCGGCCCGGCGGCTGAGGAAGAACCCCACCCAGAATCCTGCGACTCCCAGAACTAAAAAACCGGCAATAGCCAGGACTAGCTTCATCATCCCCGAATTCATGCTTCCTCCAAGTAAAACAAAACCCCGCAGTGCCGTGTAGTGACAAGTCTATGAACCCGCGTTAAGACGGGGCGCTTCAGAACCGCTTCGCGCCGCTCAATGAAGAGTGGCAGTCCACGGCCCTATGGCAGCGCCCACAGCACGGGTGTTGGCTCAAGACTCAGCCAACTATCACGAGCACAGCAGGGAGCCTTATGACATCGGGGCCGGGTTACCGGCCCCCAAGAACGGACTCCAGTTTGTCGGTCAGCACGCCGACCCGGCGAGACATCCAGCGGGCGTCCTCCTGACGCTGCAGGAGATGCTCGTCAACCAGGTTCATGCAGGCCAGCACCGCGGTGAGCTTGCTCGAGCCCTGACTGAACTGGCGGTCAATCTCCCTCATCTTCCGGTCGACGATTCCCGCGACTTCCCGAACGTGTTCGCCGTCACTGTCGGCCCTGACATTGTAGTCACTACCAAAGACGTTAACGATAACTGATTTCATCGGCTCCCGTCGAACTTCACTCTATAACAGGCTGTCAATCTTGTCAATCAGAGCATCAACCCGCCGGACCGCCTCGGCCCGAGCCCGGGTCGTTTCCTCGAGCTTGGCCTCGAGCCTTTGCTTGTCCTTCCTCAGCTGCGCAATCAGCCGGACCGCCTCATCGACCCTGGCCTCGAACTGCCGGAACCGCTCGACCAGCTCTGGAAGGGGGACTGTCCCCGCACGGGGACTGTCCCCAGTGCCTCGCCTCCCGGCCGGCGGCTCTCCGGAACTAAGCTCGTCGAGGCCCGCTTCTGACTTCGTCATTCGGACTCCGGACTCCGCCCTAGTGCCTCGTCAGCCGCAGCCCGGGCAGGAGCTGGTACCAAGTCTCCAATAGCACCCAGTGCTTCTCGGCGTCAACGGACAGAACCTTCACCAACGCGTAGTGGCTGTCCGCGGTGAAACAGCCGATGCTGCACGGTACGTTCAAGATGTCGGTGTAGTTGAAATAGGACGTTTGAGAGAACGACGGCAGCAGTACGTTCTCATCCGGTTGCGAATCGCTGAAGACGCTCACCCGCCAGGAGTCGGTCGGCACGACGTTTCCCTGGTCGCTCGGTCCCATGTCAGGGCTGGCAACCGAGTACGGTGGCTGACTCAGGTTCGGGGGCTTGAAGTCGGTGATGTAGAAGTCAACCGAACTCGCGCTGCGGACGTCGGTCATCGAGTACGTCCGGCCCCGGCCTGTCTTCCGGTCCCAGCCGAAGCCGGAATTGCCCGATGCGTTCAGCTCGGCCAGAGATATGGTGTCGGTCCGGACCGGAACCGTGCCCGGCGTCGTGCCCGCCGCATAGGTCTCGGCTCCGTACTCTGCCTCGACCCGGTAGCAGCCGGTGGCCCCCTTCGGGTCGTGAATCCACAGATTCGCGGTTGTCTCTGCAACCAGGCTGTAGCTCGTCTCGCCCACCGCCTGGAAATAGACCAGGTACTTGTCCGGTGTGGCGTCGACCGGCAGGCTCCAGATGACCTTCACCGTGCTGTCGGTATCGGCCTCCAGCCTCAAGTTCGAAGGCGCCCGTCCAGTCCCGCCGCAACCGGCCAGCACGAGCGAGCCGACGACCACAAACGTAGCGAGCCAGGCATGCGAGGGTCCGGTTCCCGGCCGGCGGCCTGGAGCTTGCGGCTTGCGGCTGCTTCCCATCTAGTGTCGCATCAGTCTCAGCCGGGGGACGAGCTGGTACCACGACTGGAGCCAGACTTGGCCGGACGCCTTGTCAGTGCTGTCAACCTGAATCAGGGCGTAGTGCTTCACCGTGTCTCCGGCGGTATAGCATCCGATGTAGCACGGCTGCATCGTAATCACGGTGTAGATGAAGTAGTTGGCATTCGGCGGTGCCTGATAACCGGGCACAGGATTCTGCGCATTCGTCAGCGGGTTCGTGAAGCCGTTCGTCTTCCATGCGGCAGGAGGCACTATCCCGACTGCGCCGGAGTCAATCGAGTCGGCCTTGTTCGGGCTGACGATATCCAGCTCGCCACCGACCCCGGCCTGCAGGTCGGAAACGTAGAAGTCAACATAGGCGCAGTTCGCGCTTTCGGTCATGGCGAATGCCCTGCCTATGCCCGAATCCCGGGTCCAGCCAAACCCGCACCGGCTCGAGTCCGCGTTGATCTCGAACAGCGTAATCGCATCGCTCTTGATCGGAACCGTAGCCGGCTTCTCCGCTCCCTCATACGTGTCCTGCCCGAAAAGCGCAGCTACCTTGTACTGGCCGGTCATACCGTGGGGATTGTGGGCGTACGATGTCGCCGTCGTCTCACCAAGGACTGTGTAGCCCGAATCCGTAACCGGCCGGAAGTGGACCATGTACTTGTCCGGCGACCCTTCGGCCGGTACGGTCCACGAAATCATCACAGTGCTGTCCGAATCACCGGGTCCGGCGCTCACCGCCACCCCGGTCGGCGGCCCGCCGAGCACGCCGCAACCTTGAATCACGGCCAGCGCGGTCAGCGCCGCAACCCCGGTCAACACGGCCGATACTATCCTCTTCATATAGCACTCCTTAGTCATCTTGCGGTACTTCAGGGGTCGTCCCTGAGAACCTCTGTTAGGCTACTACCAAAACCAGCACTGTCAAGAAACAGGGGCGCGCCCTTCGCGCCCCTGCCCTATTTCAGGCTGTCTGCTGTGCTACTACTCCGTCAGCACCACCTTGCGGACTGCTTGCGCTTGAGCCTTGGCTGCCGCCATCGGGCGCTACTCCTCGTGGTACTCGTAGATATCGTCGTCTTCCACCGCTGCCGGGCCGTTGTAGGAAACCGAGATGCGGTGGGACGCTCCAAGCTTGCCGTAGGGCGCAAAGGCGTAGTCCACACCGACTCCCTGCCAGGAGAGGCCCAGCCCGGCCCGCAAGTCCGAGAACCCGTCAACATCAGACCCGGTCCGATACCCAACCCTGAGCGCGAGGACTTGGACCGGTCGGCACTCGGCACCGACCGCGATGCCCGGCTTCTCGGTCTCGGAGAGGATGAAGTCCTGCATGACTCCGACGATGCCGACGTCGTAGCGCCAGCCCAGGCGCGCCTGCAAGGGGAGCCCGTAGCTCTCCTGGTACAGCTTTGCCTTGGTTCCGATATTGGCTACCGAAAGGCCGGCCTTCAGGCCCGGCACCGGAGTCTTGTACATCGCGCCCGCATCGACCGCTACTGCCGAGGTCGAGAGGCTCTCCTGCTGCTGGTGGACAAACTTGAGCCCCAAACCGAATGAGAAGTCGGAGATGCTCCGGGCGTAGCCGGCATTCAGCGACCAGTCTGCCGCCGAGACTGTGTAGCCGGGGATAGTCTCCCCTCGGATGTTGATGCCCTGGATTGCACCCGAACCCCAGTAGTCGAACGCCAGGCCGAACTTGCCCAGCGCCTCGGTGCCGTACACGCCCGCCACGTACTCATGGTTCATGTCCAGAAGCCATTGGTTGTGGGCCAAGACGGCATTGTAGGTGGGGACGTTCGCCAGTCCGGCCGGATTGTAGAACAAGGCCGAGGCGTCGTCGATGTACGCCACGGCCGCCTCACCCGTGCCGCAGACGCGCGGGCCGACCGGAATCTTCAGGAACGCGGCTCCGGTGCTAGCGGAAAGCAGCGCGGGCACCAGCAGCAGAAGTGAAAACACCTGTTTCATACTAGC
>CAYOCZ010000039.1:0-14919 GCA_964402475.1 uncultured bacterium
TCGGGACTGCAGGTACAGATGACATCGGGCGGTTTTGACCTGAACTATTCCATCGCGTCGCCATGCCGAGTGAACCTCTCCGTGTACGACCTGATGGGACGGGAAGTCATACAACTTGTGGCCGAGGAGCAGTCGGCCGGTCAGCACTGCGAGGTCTGGGACCGTCGCGACTACAGCGGGTCCGCCCTCGCCCGCGGCGTGTACTTCGTACGTCTCGACGCTTCCGGCTCCACTGACGTGAAGAAGGCGGTCGTGACGAGATAGGGGTCGAAACAGACAGAAGGCAGTAGACAGGCAGCGGCGGGTGCGGACCCGCCCCTCTTAGACGTCGAGGATGACTGTGGCCCGGTAGCCTTCGTCGGTCTTGTCAATCCGGTACTCGTGGTAGGTCGGGGTCTTGACCTCGACCTTCAATCCGTGGCGTTCGGCGTCGAACTCTTCACCATAGACGGTTGCCTGGATTCGGGTTGGCTCGATTGAGTGAATCTCGACCCGGTGTATTGCGAGCGAGTGGGTCGAGAAGAGAAACAGGAGCTCGCGCATCCAGTCGAGAAAGAGCTCTGACAGCTCGGCCGACTCCAATGACACGGGCACAGACTGGGTCTCTTGCACCTTTTTCAGGTCCAGCGTCATATCGAAGAGGCAGGTCGCTGCGTTGGTGAAGAGTTCGGCAAGGTCCGCACCGTAGATTTCAACCTTCACGTCGGCGGTGTGTTCGAGACGGCGGTAGGGAATCACGGCCGGAGATTCACCACCAAGACACAAAGACAAAAGAGGTTCCGGACTTCGGACACTTGGTGACCTGGTGTCTTTGTGGTAGAACTTCGTCTGCCACGGCCGTGGTGTTCAGGGGCTACTTGGCGCGGACCGCTGTGCGCGCGGCGGCTACATTGCCTTGTGCGTCGGCAACCCAGACACTGACCACAAAGGACGGAAGACCGAGGACGGAGGACGGAAGACGGACCTCGGCGGAGAAGCGCTCTGCCACGGAATCGAAGATGCGGTCCACCGGCTCAAGCGTCCGCCAGTCGCCGGCGTTGACCGATACCCGGGCTGCGGCAATCGGGGAGATGGCATCCTGGGCCGAGAAACTGACTCGACAGAGGCCGGTCTTCGAGTCGGGAGTACCGGTCTTCACCCCGGAGACAGCCGGAGCGGTGTTGTCAATCACGAACGGACGGCTCACTTTCTCGGCAGTGAGGGCAGCCCCGGCCGGTTGAGCCGGCTCGTCACTGGCCACGAGTTTGAGTTCGTACCAGCCATCAGGCAGGGAACGGGTATCGAGGTCGAAGCGGCTGTCGGTGACCTCGCGTCCCATCCGCTGCCATGAGGTCTCGGTCTCGCCACGGAAGAAGAGCTCGAACGAAATCGTGTCGGAGTCAGGGTCGGTTGCTTCCCAGGTGACCTGGCGTGAAGGTTTGTTTGTGCCATTTTTGGCGTCTGCGAGCGACGGCTGGGGAACATCGAACTTACTGATGACCGGCGCGAGATTGGCCGAGCGGTAGTAGATATCGACGCGTCGCAGCTCGGGTGTGAGATTGGGAAACGACGTGCGCAGACGGCAGCGCCACTGGATGTAGCGGCGGGATGGGGACGTGATTCCCTGGGTCGCCGCCGACCACTGGCTCCAGGTCGAGTCCGGCTTCTCCGAGTTGCCGGAACGGGTGTCAAACGTCAGCCCGGTTCCGGCGGGCACGTTCGCACGGAAGGAGAGCGTACCGAACAGCGCCGGGTTGGCGCAGTCGTGAGGAGCCGACGTGATGAAGCCTGAATCAGCGTAGGTCGAGCTGGTTTCGTAGAGCTTGCCCGGGTTGCCGGTTCCGAGCCGGAGTCCGCTCTTCAGCGGAGTCAGGCAGAGCGCCTGGGTTTCCTTCAGTCGGTACCTTACCGACACGCGGCCGAGCGTATCGAGTTCGTAGACCATCCCTTTGTTGCCGGTTGCGACAAGCAGGCGTGAGGGTCCAGGCGAGTCGGCCAGTGCGAGACCGAACACCGTGGAGTCGGGCGCAGGCCAGAGCCAGCGGCGAATCCCAGACTGGTCAACAAAGAAAACCCCGGCCTTGGTTGAGTCCGAGTCAGTGTCGTCGTCGGCGTTGGCACCGATGTATACGTGGCCGGCGGCGTCCGCGGCAACCGCCTTGACCTCGTTCAACGGAGTGTCGTAGAGCACCGAGACGTCCGGTCGGGCTGCACCGGCAGCGAAGCTGAGACGGTACACGATGCCGTCTGGCGACGTACCGACCAGCAGTTCTTTGTCGGGAACCAGCCAGGTCAGTGTGGTCAGGTGCGCCTGCCGGGCGGTGAAAATCTCGGTCACCCTTCCATCGGGCGTGATGCGCAGCAGCTTGCCGTGCTCGCCGGTCGCGGCATAGATGGTGGTTGAGGCAGAGGTTGAGAGGGGGGCGGCGAGAAGGCTGAAGATATAGTTCTCACCGGTGGAGCACAGAAGCTCGGGTTTCCCCCCGGGGCGGATTCGATAGACCTTGGCATCAGGGGTCGTTCCGAAGTAGACCGCGCCGGAAGCGTCGGAAGTCAGGGCGAGGATCTCCCCGGTCCCGGAATCGAACACCAACTCCGGCCTTCCCGTGCGGCCGAGCCGAAAGAGCCGGCCCTGATGGCCGGTTGCGACGTAGACGTTGCCACTGCGGTCAGTGGCTGTCTGCCAGACTGCCGCCGCGTCGCCGAGTGCCTTAGCCACCAGGGCTGGTGCCAGCGTCACGGTGCCCTGCCGATGGATCGAGACGTTCTCAAACTCGATGTGGTCGAGTTGCCGCAGCAGGCTATCGGTGCCGTCAATGGTCCAAACCGAGGCAAGTGCGAAGGACGAAGTACAAAGGACAAAACAAGTCGCAAGGACGAAGTACGACGCGCGACGTCCGGCACGGACTTCCCGTCTTGCTGTTTTGCCTTGTCCTTTGTCCTTATGACTCTGTACTTGGGTTCTCACCTTCATGGTCATCTCTTGACCTCCACGTCGAGCCTCGCCACCCCGGAGATGACGCGGCCGAGGTCGAATGCCTGGCGGAAGACCGGGCTCTCATTGGTTGGCACGACCTGTTCGTCGGACCGGGGGTTGAACAGGACCGAGCGAAGCGAGGGCGGCGGAGCGGGGAGTTCCTTTCCCGCGAGCGTCAGGCCAGGCCGTGCAGAGAAACCGGCGGCCACCAACTCATTCTCCCGGCCGGTCTGCGAGAGCAATTCGAGCAAGCCGGCAAACGAACCGGGTTCGAGTTTTGCCGGGGCCCGCATGGCCTCGAGTGCCAGCAACGAGTCGGGGGGAGCGATGACGATTCGCAATCTGCCTTCCGGTGTCGGTTGAGGAATGCCGACCGTGATCACTACCTCGTAGTCGTCGCCGCGGAAGTCGCGCAGCCCGAGCGTGACGCGGACCGAGTCGCCCGGGCGTACTGACGCGAGTTGCGGTCGGGCCGAGAGCAAGTAGGCCAGGTTTCGGCCCCGGCTGAAGCGGATGTCGAACTCGACGGCGGCAATCGGCGCGGGCAGGAATCGATTGTCGAACAGAACCTGGAGCTCTTTGTTCGCCGTGCGGAACAGGTCGGCCGCCGGATTGACGCCGCTGAAGCGGTGTTCGATGACGAGGGACTCGGCTTGAACATCCGATCCGCGATTGGCGACAGGAGACAAGCGCACGGTCATGCGCGAGGCCAACGTCATCTCCTCGAGGTTTCCCTCAGTCTGGTATACAACGTTGGCCAGGCCGACGGCGGCAAGCGTGGGTGCGAGCTGTTCCTGTTCCACGACGCGAAACCGGTAAGTGTCAAGCCCGGACGGTGACGACACCACGGCCGTGACCGGCAGCATCTCGGGGACCGGGCCGATGCTGCCGCCGACGCCGGCCAGCCGGTCCTGGCTAATGGTACCGAGCGGCGCAGTGGGAGAGAAGAGCTTGAAGGAGCTCGCGACCGATGATACGACTGAGTGAATTACGCCGCCGACCATCGGCATTCGGACATTGCCGGCCTGCAACATCGGGTGTCCGAACGCGAGGATGCGGTTGCCTTCGCGGCAGGTGAGAGTGCCGATGCCGGAGAGCTGCACATCCCCGTCAATCAGGGCAACACCGACTGCCGCGCCCGGGACCAATGCCGACGTGTCGGCAGTCGCGCCAAGAACGCCGGCAGCGCCGACCGGCATGAGGTCAAACTTCTTCAGCGCCGGTTCGACCAGTTCTGCCAGTGCGGGCGTGAATCCCGACAGAGCCACTGGCAGCGGCAACGCCGAGAGGCCAGCAAGCCCACCGCTTCGTGCCGTGCGACCGGAGTGCGAGCCTCCCGGGCTCTCCGAGTGGTCCGGCTCATTCCATATCTCCAGCATCTGAGCCGCCGGCGTGACCCCGGCCAGCGGTTCCTTGGCGAAGCTCCACGCATAGGAGACCGCGCCGATGAGCTTGCCTTCGATGTATACCGGGCTGCCGGACATCCCGGCGACGACTCCGGATTCCTCGAGGCCCTGTCCCGAGAGCCGGCAGAGTATCATGTCGCCGCGCGGCCAGACGTGGCGCATGATATCAACAACCTCGACGTCGAACTCCCTGACTTCGGTGCCGAAGAAAACCGACCGGCCCGTGCCCTTCATGCCGGGTTTGAGCTCGTCCACGGTCATTATCGGGATGCCAGCCAGCGCGACAGCGAATACAGCAACCAGCAGGGCGCAGACTCGGGCGAGCCCCATCCGTCTGGTCAGGACGTTCGCCAATCGCCAGGGGCCTCGGCGGTCGGTGTCGGGCAGTGCACCAATCGCCGGTTCCTCGAGGTGCCTACTGGTTCGAGAGCAGGGCAAGACGTTCCCATCTCTGATGCCACTCGGCATGGTCTGCGAATGTGCGGCAGTTGACCGGCAGCCAGAAGCAGGATTGCTTCTCCCAGACCGCCTGGTCGGGATAGAACCACTCCTCCTCGGTGTCGTAGACCGCGACCAGGTAACCGCGGCCGGCCCTACCGGAGTCCGCGCGCGACTGCTCGGTACCACCGATAGCCTGGCGCAGAGACGTCATTCTTTCGTTCATGACTGCGGTCGGGAACCCGCTTGTCATGCCAGGGGTGAGATTGAATTCGAGCTGGAGCAGAGCGTTCAGCTTCCCGCCGGACATCAGGGCCAGGTTAGGGGCGGGCAGCGGCGGCCGGCGCTCACCCGTAAGCGGCGGGTTGGAGCGGCAGGACCAGCCGGGTTGGATGAGCAGCAGCCGGCGGATATGGAAATAGGCGGCGCAGGCGAGGTCGTGACGATTGAAGACCCGGAAGTCGCGTACGTCCTCCTTGAGTTTCAACCAGAGGGTGCCGGTGATGAAGCTGTGCAGGTCGTCGGCCATCAGTAGCGGATGTCCGGACCAGCGCCGCGCAGGGCGTCTTGGACTGCGGCCTCGATCTCCGGCGACTCGTGGAAGTTCAGCAAAGTGACCCCGAGGCTCAGAGTATTAGCCCGCCAGCGGACGCCGTCCAACACGCTCATGATCTCGATTCGCTGGACTCCGGGATTGGCGTTGAAGAACTTGTCGGTCAGCAGGTCGAACAGGTTCTGCCAACCGGCCGGAGTGAGTCGGACCCTGGAGCCGAGTAGCAGCACGCCGAGTGGTTTGAGGCCAAGCGACACGGCGTCGCGGTAGTAGTTCATGAGTGCAACCCGGTTGGTTGCGTCGGAGACAAACCAGGCAGTCTTTGCAGCCGCGTCGATCGCCATGAAAACCTCGAGGTGCCCGTAAACGTCTCTGAAGTTCTGCCGCAGCGATGTCTTGTTGGTGAAGACGCTATCGTAGAACTGCTTGAGCAGGCCCGAGTTCTCGACTATCTTCTGGGCTGCCTTGTCCGCAAAAAGGTCCTGGTAGCCGTAGTTGGACATCGCATTGTGCAAGGGGTCGGATGCGTTGAACCGCGGCAGGCCGCGCAGCATTACGCCGCAGCCGTATTTCGGGCTGAGCGTGGCGAGGGATATCTCCAGTGACCGGTGTGCTTCGAGCCTGAGCTTCGTCGGCATTCAGTTCCTGGCGCCGCGGCGAAGCGCAGCCGTGAATCGTCTGAGTTCGGCATGGTCGTTCGCGAGTCGGGCGGCCAGGGGCTCCGCGGCGACTCGGGGCAGGATATGGTCGATGTTGCCGATGATTGCCTGGCCGGCCAGCGCCTGCCGGAGCAACTGCCTCGGGCTCACGAAGCGCTCGTACGCCTCGGCGTCGGAGAGGGGATGACCGGTGTCAGGATCAAGGAGCGCCGCGACCAGAAGACCAGGCAGTGTTCCGAGCCGGATGAGCAGTCCGGGCGGGCTCGGCGGGTCGGGCTGCAGGGCCTGTACGGACTTGACGTTGCCCGATGCAAACAGGCGTTCGAGGTCCGGCTCCGGTCTGAACCCCAGCCGCAGTGCAACTAGGCCGAGGCCAAGGTTGTGAAGCGAGACACGCGGTAGCTGCGGGTTCTCGGGTCTGGGACTACCCGGAGCCTGCGTCTGACTGCGACCCTCGGTGTCGACCTGCATCAGCTTCCGGATTGCGAACCAGTGGCGCCGACCAGAAGTCAGCAGCTCGCGGAACGTGAGCCGGGTCAGCAGCGTGGTCAGGCCTCGATGTCGCCACTCGGATCGGATGAAGATGCTCCAGAGGGTCTCGGTGCCGGTTTGCGGGTCACGGTCGAAATGGCAATGCGCCATCGGGTCGGGCGCGACCGGCGACTGGCGGTTGGCGACGGGCGAATTGCTGTCGGCAGTTTCGTAGAAGTTGAAGTCCGCCTTGGTTTTCGACACGCCGCGCTTGATACGCAGGGCGGTGCCGGCGAGCGGACCGGACTCGATGGCCAGCCGATCACCCGCGAGCGTGTAATGGGGGCCGAACGCAACCAAGCCGGCAGACGGGCCGGTCTCGGAGCGCCGGAAGATACGGGTCAGCAACGCCGGCAACTATTCTCCTCGGGTCCGGCGCCGGAGCATCGCTGACCGCCGGTAAAAACGCGAGTTGTTCATCGGCCGAAAGAAGTAGCGTCGAGCACCGTGGGGCGGTGGCGGTTCCCTGCGGCCGCACGACACCGCGCATAGGTGGCGACGAGTCCAACCGGGCTGCACCAACTCATGATCCTAGGGCGTCGAGGCGGCAAGTCAAGTTGACAGCGTCGCGATTCTGCCTTCGCTTTGGCACGGCACGACCGGCAGAGAGTCGACCTTGAGCGCGAAATCGAGGTCGGCGCGGAACCCGAGGTCGGCGAGCCGGAGAGCGTGCTCGGTGGAAACCAGGGCACGTGCAAGGTCCGTTCTCATGTTCTTGTAGGCGGCCCGGGCGGCCAGCGCCGCGTCGTCGAGTTGCGCCGCCTTCTTGACGAGCCGGTTGACCAGACCACCGGCGCAGGCGAAGTCCTCGAGGCTGAGCCCGCCATTGTTGCCTGCGCACAGGATGGTCACGGCCTCGTGCCCGGCCACCGCGTCAGCGACCGCGCTGAAGTTTACGAAGCTGCCGACGAGGACCGTGTCTGCGTCCTTGGCCGCACTCAACGCCTGGGTGCCGTTGGTGGTCGTGAAGATGATGACCTTTCCGGCGACGACCTCACGCGTGTACTCGCGCGGCGAGTTGCCGAGCTGGAATCCCTCGATTCGCTGGCACTCGCGCTCGCCGCCAAGCAGGACCTCGTTCTCGGCGTAGGGTTCGGCCAGCTTCATCGCCTGCTCGACGTCCGCAACCGGCAGCACAAACCGGGCGCCGCCGGCCAGCGCCGCGGCAATCGTAGTCGAGGCGCGGAATACGTCAACCACCACCACCGCTGAGCCGGGTTCTGAGCCGGCGAACTCCAGGGGAACGGGCGCGACGTTGATTCTCACGCAGCCAGCTCCTCGTCGAGCATTCCGATTCCGAGCTTGCCACGGCGGAACCGGCCGCTCTCCATCAGGCGGCGGTGGAGCCCGACCGTCGTGGTGGTGCCCGTGACCGCAGTCTCGGTCAAAGCCCGGGCCATTCGCGCGATCGCCTGAGGCCGGTCCGGAGCCCAGGCAATGATCTTCGCCAGCAGCGACTCGTAGAGCGACGGCACGACGTATCCGGGCGCAAGATAGGAGTCGACCCTGATGCCCGGCCCGCCCGGCATTCGCACGTCGGTCACGAGGCCGGAGCTCGGCTCGAACCCCGCCTCAGGATCCTCGGCATTGATGCGGCATTCGATCGCGTGACCGTCAGGCGCGGGCGGCTCAGCCGGCAGGGCGAGTGGCTCGCCCGCAGCGGCGAGGAGTTGGTGCTCGACTATGTCAAGGCCGGTGACCATTTCCGTAACCCCGTGTTCAATCTGCAGCCGGCAGTTGATTTTCAGGAAGAAGAAGTTCTTCTTGTCATCCATCAGGAACTCGACCGTGCCGGCATTGGTCAGACCTACCGCGCGGCCGATTGCCAACGCCTGGTTACCGAGCGTGCAGCGCAGCGCATCGTCCACCGCCGGGGACGGGCTTTCCGCCAACAGCTTCCGATACCGGAATTGGACAGAGCCGTCGCGCTCGGGCAGGAACGCGGCATTGCCCCGGCGGTCGGCCAGAAGCTGGATTTCGACGTGCCGGGTGTTGGCCAGGTGCTTCTCGATGTACACACGGCCATCGCCGAACGCGGCCTTGGCTTCGGCCTGACACATCCGGAACCCGGTCTCAATGTCCTTGTCCCGTTTGACTAGGCGCATGCCGCCACCGCCGCGTCCGGCTGCGGCTTTGACCAAGACCGGGTAGCCGAGTTCGGCAGCAAGCTCCGCGGCGTCAGCCGCGGCCGTGACCTCGCCTTCGGAGCCGGGCACGACGGCCAGCCCGGCCTCGCGGGCGAGTTGCCGCATGCGTACTTTGTCCCGCGCTAGCCTCAGCGTTTCGACGGTCGGGCCGATGAACGTCACCTTGCACGACTCGGTTGCCTCGACGAACTCCGGTGACTCGGCGAGGAAGCCGTAGCCCGGATGGAGCGCATCTGCCTTGGTGATCTCCGTGGCCGACAGGATGCGCGATACGTTCAGGTAGCTGTCCTGGGCGGGCGCCGGGCCGATGCAGACCGCCTCGTCGGCGACGAGCACGGGCAGGGAGTCGCGGTCGGCCTCGGAGTAGACGAGGGCCGACGGCACGCCCAATTCCCGGCAGGCGCGGATGATGCGCAGCGCCACCTCTCCGCGATTGGCGATGAGGACCTTCTTGAAAGGCAAAGGCATATGCTAGAAGGAATGACCAATCCCCGATTGCCGATTCCCGGCGAATGACCAAAGAGGGCAAAGCCGAAGCGGGCGTCGGTATACTGGGAATTCGTCGGGCATTAGGAATTGGTCATTGGCAATTCGGGTGATGAGCTTCGCTCATGCCCGTTCGACATACGTGTTTGTCCGCGTGTCGATCTTCACTTTGTCACTGATCTTGACGAAGAAGGGTACGTTCACAACCAGGCCGGTAGCGAGCTTGGCTGGCTTGCCTCCGCCGGTCGCGGTGTCCCCGCGGAAGTTCGGCTCGGTTTCGGCAACCTCGAGGATGATGAACATCGGCGGCTCAACGCTGACCGGCTGGCCCTCCATGTAGGCGACGTCGATTTCGAGGCCGTCGCTCAAATAGAGCGCGCTGTCGCCGAGCTGTTCCTCGCTCAGGGCGAACTGCTCGTAGCTCGTGGTGTCCATGAAGTGATAGCCGATATGGTCATGGTACATGAACTGCGCCTTCTTCCGTTCCCTCTCGACCTCGTCGAACTTGGCCTCGGACTCGAAGCTCTCTTCAATCTGGACCCCGGTCTTGACGTTGCGCAGCTTGGCCACGACTCGGGCCCGGCGCTGCGCGGTCCGGCTGCGCGAGTGGGACAGGACTTGGTAGATGCCGTCCTTGAACTTGATGAGCACTCCGGATTTGAATTCATTGGGGGTAATCATCTTCCGCTGCTCCTGTTCCTCAAGTGAAACCTGGCTCGGCTAGAGCTCGATGAGCCGCTTCGGGCTCCGGGTCAGGTTCGCGTACCCGGTCTTCGTGACATGCGCCATATCCTCGATGCGCACGCCGCCGACTCCCGGCAGGTATATGCCCGGCTCGACCGTAACCACGTCGCCCGGTGCGAGCGTCTCCTTGCTGGTGGCGGCCAGCGTCGGCATCTCGTGGACTTCGATTCCGACGCCATGGCCAAGGCTGTGGCCGAAGCGCCTGCCATAGCCCTGTTCGGTGATGTATTCGCGCGCCGCGGCATCGGCGGCCTTGGCCGTCGTGCCCGGTTTGATGGTGGCGAGGGCGCGTCGCTGGGCCTCGTGGACAATCTCATAGACCTTGCGCAACTCGGGAGGGGCCTTGCCGACAAAAACGGTCCGGGTCATATCCGAGCAGTACCCGCGTATCCGGCAACCGATGTCAAAGGTGAGGGCGTCTCCCTTGCGGAGCTTACGGTCGCTGAACCCGGCGTGAGGTTTGGCCGCGTTCGGGCCCGATGCGACGATGGAGTCGAATGCCACCTCGCCGTGCTTGCGGAACTGGAACTCGATCTCAAGGGCGAGGTCGCGCTCGCGCACGCCCGGCTTGACCAGTTTGAGCACGTCATTGAATACGCGGTCGGTGACACGCTGCGCGCGGGCAATCAGCTCCACCTCGGCCGGCTCCTTGGTCCGGCGGAGTTCGAGAACGAGGTCGCGGGTCGGAACCAGCCGGGCCTTGCGGAAGCGCTTCCGGAACTGCTTGACTCGGGCGAGAGTGACATGATTCTCCTCGACCCCGAGGCGCCGATAGGTTCGGCTCCATTCCGGGGGCGGGTGCGAGACGAGGTCGCGCACGAGGACCCGCTTGCGGCAGTCCCTCACCTCGGTCTCTATCTGTTCGGCATAACGGAAGTCGGTGTAAAACCAGCAGTCGCGGCGGGTGACGAGCATCAGCCCGTTCGAGCCGGTGTAGCCGCACAGGTAGCGGACGTTCGGCAGGTTCACGACGAGGAACCCGTCGAGCTTCTCGCGGCGCATCAGACCGCGCAACCTCTCAATACGCTTAGACATAGAGACGTATTCTAAGGGAAGTCAACTCAGAGTCAAATGAGGCGCGGTGCGCTACTCGCTCCTGCCCAGGGACACAAGCAGGGACTCGACCTGGTTGATGGCCTGTCCTTCCTTGTCCTTAAGTTCGGCAAGGATAGCCGTCTTGTCGGCGGGTTTCATCTCCTTGTCGGCGGCCTTGGACAGGAGGTCGGCGATTTCCCGATAAGCGTTACTCAGCTTTGATGCCTGGCCGGAAACCGTTCCGAACTTCTGCCCGATCTCAGAGAAATAGCCGGAGGCCATGGTCCGGCACTCGGACCAGACGGTCCCGTTCCACCAGTTACCGTGCGCTTGGCCGTGCCCGGCAGCCACGGCACGGGTCCAGTTGTCATAGGCGTTCAGGCCGAGGCTGTAGCGCTCGAAGTTGTGCTTCTCAGGGTGCCGGAACAGGTCGAGCGCATAGCCCAGGCTGTCGCGCACGACCGTCGCATCATCGGCCGGCGCGAGCTTCCGGTACGTGAAGAAGTTCACGTGGACCTCGTCCTTGAACTCCGGCCACGTGCCGAATGTGAGCGTTGCGGGCGGAAAACCGTTGCAGCAGTCGCCCCACGGCTGGGCAGTGAAGAAGGCCTTGTCATCGTACCCGGATATGACTTGGTGCTCCATGTGGACGAGCGAACAGGGAATTCCCGAGTCGAGCGACTGCTTCAGCTTCTGCTCGACTGCAGCACGTTCCTCGGGCTTGCCGTCCTTGTGGAAGAACCCGAGGTCGTTCATCTCCAGCCCGAGGTTGCGGAGCAGCTTCTGGAACCCGTCGTACTTCCAGCAATACGGTCCGCTCGGGCATAGCTGGTCGTGGACATTGACGAGGAACGCGTGGCCCGAACCGCCGAATGCCCACACCTCACTCGAATCGAGGTGGTAGTAGTCGAGCACGGCCTTGACCACGCCCATCATGGTCGTGTTCAGCCGGCCCTGTGACAGATTCTCCAGTTTCATGTTCTCCTCCTTTGAGCAACGGGCCCGCGGCCTGCGGGTGTTTCGGCCATCCGACCCGGCCTGCTTCCGTCTGAGCTGTCAGCCGCTGGCTGCAAGCCGTCGGCCACTGCTCATCGCGGACATGGTAGCGGGTGCGGACCGCGAAGTCAATGCACTGGAGAGCGAGGCCGGGCGCCGGGCCGGCAGGAGCCAGCAACTCTCTGAGATTGACAGACAGCCGGAGACGGTTAGACTGACGTGCTTGGTCAACATCTTCGGATGCGATATCGGCGCGCGTGTTTTCCGCCGCGTTGTGCCTGCCTCGGCGTTCGGTCTCACGGGCAAACCAGCCCCTGTCGTCCCCATGCTCAATCACAACCGGCGGTAGACTGAGATGGCCAATACGTGTCCGGGCGTGGTGCGGCGTCGTCCGTGCAGGATGGCGGAGCATCTCGGCCGGCTGCTCGAATCAAGGCCTGAAGTCAGGGAGCCGTTCGAGCTCGGCTTCGCCGCGATGAATGCCTGCAGTTGGGACCAGGCAATCGGGCACTTCCAGACGGCGGTGACGGCGACAAATGGGCCGGGGCTGGTCGCGCTCCACAACCTCATCGGGGTCTGCCACTATACCCAGGGCCGCCCCGGCGAAGCGCATTGGGCCTTCCAGGAGTCTGCCCGACTGGCAGAGCAGTACGGTGACCAGCAGGGTAAATCCCGGGCACTCGGCAACCTCGGGCTCATATACCACCACAATGGGCAACTCGACCGTGCGCTCGTGCTTCTTGAGCAGGCGCTGGCGATAGCCAACGACTCCAATGACGTATGGGCTTCGGCCATTCAGCTCGGCTACACCGGCAACGTCTACCACGACAAGGGCGATCTCGACAAGGCGCTTGAGTACTATGAGGCTGCGCTGGCCATATCACGCGACATCGGGGACCAGTGGGGCGTCGCGACACACTTGAGCAACATCGGCAGCATCTGCCACGATAAGGGCGACCTCGACAAGGCGCTCGAGCACCACCAGGAGGCGCTTGCGATAGCACGCGAGACCGGAGACCAGTGGAGCGCGGCAAGCAACCTGGGCAGCATCGGGAGCGTTTACCGCGACAAGGGCAACCTCGACGAGGCACTTGCCTACGAGAACGAGGCCTTGGCGATGGCCCGCGAGATCGGGCACCGACTCGGCGTGGCGACCGAACTCGGCAACATCGGGCTCATTCTGACCGAGCGGAGCGAACTCGAGCAGGCCGTGCCGAAACTCGCAGAGGCGCTGACCATCCTACTGGCCATCGGCGTGGCCGACGGCCCGCGGCAGACGCTGACCGGGCTGGCCGGGTGTGAGGACAAGCTCGGTCGGAAACGCCTGACGGAGCTGCTGAAGGAGGCCGGGCGGGAAGACGGAGTCGTTGCCGACCTGTTCGACCGGATTGACCAGATGCGGATGAGGCGGCCGGACTGAACCAGCAGCACGCCGGTCCCCTTCCCGCCAGCCGGCCGAGGGCCGGCTTTCTCTTTCTAGCGGGCATCAACGCGGCTAGTCCAGAATCTGAAATCTACAATCTAGAATAGTGTAGCCCGCAGGGCGCGTTCACGGTCTCCGGCGTACGGTCTTCGGCCTGCAGCCTTGCCGTTCCGCCGGCCGGGGCTTGACACGTGAGGGAGCGGCCGTAGACTACTCATGAATGGTGGCATCCACTCTGATGCGCGTCGGTCTCACTAAGTCACCCGTCCGCATTCCGCCGCGCCGAAGGTCGGTGCGTCCATCAAAGCCGGAAGCCGGTTCAGGAAACGGCCGCGCCACTGCGCGGCGCCAGGGGGGTTGAATGGAGTACGTTGACGGTCTGCCGCAATCCGAGCCCGCGGTCAGATTCCCGTTCGCAAAGGGACGGGCCGCGATGTCGGCGTGCAAGTGGGACGAGGCAATCACCCACTTCCAAACGGCGATGAAGCCCGCGGCCGGGGCCGAGCTGGTCGCGCTTCACGGCCTGATCGGGCGGTGCCACCAGACGCCGGGCCGGCTGGCGCAGGCCCTCGAGAGCTACGAGGAGTCGGCCCGGCTGGCCGAGCAGTTCAATGACAAGCGGGGGCAGTCTGCCGCCCTCGACAAAGTCGGGGTGGTCCTGCGGGACCAAGGCAGGTTCGACCAGGTGCTGGAAAAGTCCGAAGCTGCGCTCAGGCTGGCCCGGGAAGCCGGGGCCCGTGCCGAGCAGGCGTCGGTCCTCGGCAACATCGGGGTCTTCCACTACGTCAGCGGCGAGCCGGCCAAGGCGCTCGGGTACTATCAGGACGCGCTGAAGATACACCGGGAGACCGGGGACCGGCACGGGCAGGCGATGGTCCTCTGCAACATCGGGCTCGCCAGTTCCGAGAACGGCCAGCAGGACAAGGCCGTGAAGTACTGCGAGAGGTCGCTGGCGCTGGCCCGGGAAATCGGGGAGAAGCGGATCGAGGCGGGCGCCATCGCCAACCTCGCGTTCCTGCGCTGGGACAAAACCAACTTCGGCAAGACACTCGAGTACAACGGGGCGGCACTCGCCGTATCACGCGAGACCGATGACCGATGGGTAATGGCGAGTTACATGGGCAAGATCGGGAGCATCCACCGCTGCCGGGGCGAACTCGACGCGGCGCTGACGTCCTATGAGGGCGCGCTGGCGCTGGAGCGCGAGATCGGGTACCAGGCGGGCGTGGCGACCGAGCTGGCGAATATCGGGCTCATTCTGGTGGAAAAGGGGCTGCACGCGCAGGCTGTGCCGAAACTCGCGGAGTCGCTGGCCATCCTGCTGGCCATCGGCGTGGCCCGCGGCCCGCGGCAGGCGCTGTACGGGTTATCCAGGTGCGATGACCGGCTGGGTCGGGACCGGTTGCTGGAGCTACTGAAGCAAGCCGGGCTGGCGGACGCGAGCATCGCCGATCTTTTCGACCGTGTTGACCAGACTCGCCGGAAACGGCCGCGGCAGAGGCGCGGCCGGCGAGTCCCCTTCGTCCTTGGCCGGCGGGTGGCCGG
>CAYOCZ010000040.1:0-7552 GCA_964402475.1 uncultured bacterium
GCTTTTGGCACTCAGGGCAGCTATAGTTCCAAAACATGGTTCCCTCCGCAGGTAGGTAGCATGGCATCCTGGCTCATCGCGGACATAGTTTCCTCAATAAGATAATGGCCGTTGGTTGGCCGCCTGTCAAGGCAGGCGGCGCTGCGCGCGAGTTACCAGTTTCCAGTTCGCAGTTCGCAGTGTCGGAATCTAGCCGCTCGTTCCCTCGGTCCCCTGACCGCTTGACGCCTTGCCGTTCCATGTCATCTGCGTAGACTGCGGTTGGTCGGAAGGTAGCCCGTGCACCGTGCGCCGTGGATCGGCGTAATCTGCGGAATCTGCGGGCTGTTCGGCGGTCAGCCCCGCGGCGACGGCTCGTGGAAGGAGAGCCCGCGCGCCGCGTGCCACGCGCCGGGGTCCGCGAAGTAGCGGGCGACTTCGTCGTACTCCTCGTCGGTCAGGAAGCTGATTTCACGCGGTATCTTCGTCGAAAGGGCCGCGTCGCGGTTGGTGAGCGAGTCGAGTTTCACCCCGGCCTGTTCGAGGTCGGTGCTGCCCTGCTGCTGCCGGTCGAAGACGACAAAGCAGGCTTCGACCCGGCCGCCCCACTCCCGGATTTCCCGGATGACGCGGGTCTTGGTCCAGCCGTGGACCAGGGTGTCGTCGACGAGCAGCACCCGCTTGCGGAAGAGCTCGTGGCTCTTGATGCCCTCGAACGGGCTCGCCTCGGGGTAGCGCCGCGCGCGACGGGCATAGAACATCGGCTTGGCCAGTTTCTGGGCCATCACCGCGGCGATGGCGATCGAGCCCGACTCGATGCCGCAGATTACGTCGAAGTCAAGGTTGCGGACGAGCAGGGTCGCGGAGGAGAGCACGAAGTCGTTCACCGCCGGGTAGCTGGCGAGGCCCTTGACGTCGATGTAAATGGGGCTGTAGTTCCGTCCCTCGTCGACCTTGAACAACGGACGCAGGTCGCCGAGCGTGACCTTGATTGCGCCAATCTGCCAGAGCATGGCGGCGACGGTTTCGGCCATGTTGCCCGACATCACGTGGCGGATGAGGCCGAGGTCCGGCGTGATGATGCGCTGCTCGCGCATCAGCCGGTAGAACTTGTCGGCTTCGTCTTCGTCCAGCTCGATGGCAAGCCTTGTCTCGTCGATATCGTAGACGACGTGGAATTGCCCGAGCTCCCGCTCGCGGCCGAGCAGCGCGTAGCTCTCGGCGTTCGACTCGCGCTGCCGGGGGCCGAGCTTCGTAGCGGCGGGGTTGATCTTGGCACGGTAGGTTTCGAACAGGTCCCGGGCGAGCGAGGCAACCTCCTCGTACTCGAGGATGTAGGGCGTGCTCGCCCGCATCACCGGGCCGGCGCACTCAATCTCTTTGAGCGGGACTTGGCCTAGCTTCATTGAGGTCCGGCGGCTGCCGGCGCTGCGAGCAGCCCGCTAGCGACGGCGGGCGGCCTTGAACGCCTGGAACTTGGCACTGTAGAAGAAATTCCAGAGCGCACGGCACTTGCGCCGCAGTTCCGCGAACGAGCCTTTGTTTTCGAGCACGAAGTCGGCCCGGCGCCAGATTTTCGCATCCGGCGGCTGGAGCTTGAGGCGCGCGACGACGTCCTCTTCCTTCATGCCGGCGTCGACCAGCCGCTTGATCTTGAGGCGGTCGGCCGCCGTCACGAGGATGGCGACGTCGACCTCTTTGTCCAGCCCCCAGACAAAGAGCAGTGCCGCGTCGACCACGACGAGGCCCTTGCGGTTCCGGTTGATCTCTCTGCGGGCCCGGTCGAGCAGGGCTGGGTGGACGATCGCGTTCAGCTTGGCGAGGCTCGTCTTGCTGGCGAAAGCCAGTTTGCCCAGCACCCGGCGGTCGATGTTTCCGGCCTTGGTCAGAATCCCGCGGCCAAAGGTCTTGACCAGTCGGCGGTACTCATTCGTGCCCTTGGCGAGCGTCGACCAACCCATCTCGTCCGCAGCGATGATCTTTGCGCCGTAGCGCTTCAGTTCGCTGGCGACGGTCGACTTGCCGGAGCCGATGTTGCCGCCGATTCCCACGAGCAACCGTTCCTGTGAAAGCTTCCTATCAAACATTGAGGATCATCTCCAGCTTAGAGGACCTTCGCTTCTTCGTGCAGTAACCGCACCAGTTCCGGCACGACCTGTTCCGGCTCGCCTTCGAGCACGCGCCCCGGCTTGCGGCCGGGCGGCAGCCGGTCTTCGATGTACTTGAGGCGCCGGGTCAGCACCGCCGGGTCGATCCCCAGCTCGGTCGCGCCCAGCACCGGGACTTCCTTCTTCTTCGCACCCATCATCCCCTTGAGGGTCGGGTAGCGGGGTTCGTAGTTGCCCTTCTGCATCGTCACCAGGCACGGAACCCGAGCGTGGACGACCTCGGTCGCGCCTTCGATTTCGCGCCGGGCGACGATGGTGCCGGCCGCGAAGTCCGCAGTCACCTCGGCCACGACCGAGACATGCGGAACCCCGAGGAAGTGGGCGATTGCCGGCGGCACTGCCGCCTGGTCGTCGTCCACCGCCTGTTTACCGCACAGCACCAGGTCAAACGGCTGCCGCTGGACGGCCTTGGCAAGGAGACGACCGGTGGCCAGGGCGTCGATGCCGTCGAACTCCGGGGCCGTAAGCTGGACCGCGCCGTCCGCGCCCATCGCCAGCGCGGTCCGCAGCGCGGTCCTTACCCGCTCTGGGCCGAGCGCAACGGCGGTGATGGTGCCGGCGCCGGCTTTCTCCTTGAGCCGCAGGGCGGTCTCCAGCGCGTATTCGTCGTACGGGTTGATGACCCATTCGATTTCGGTCGTGTCCACGAAACCGGTCTGGGTGTTGACCCGGATCTTCGTCTCGGTCGACGGGACCTGCTTGAGGCAGACGGTGATGTTCACGGCAGGGCTTTCACGAGCAGGCAGGCGTTGTGCCCGCCGAACCCGAATGAATTGGACAGGGCGGTTCGGATGCGGCAGTCGCGCGCGGAACCTTTGATGAAGTCGAGCGCGACGCCTTCATCAGGGGTCTCGTGGTTGGCGGTAGGATGCAGTTTCTGGTGCTTGAGCTGCAGCACCATCGCGACGAACTCCATCGCGCCGGCTGCCCCGAGCCCGTGCCCGATCATCGACTTGGTGGAGTTGACGGCGAGTTTCCCGGTGTGGTCGCCGAAGACCGCGTACAGCGCCTTCACCTCGGATGCGTCGTTCAGTGGCGTCGAAGTGCCGTGGCCGTTGATGTAGTCGATGTCCTCCGGCTGCAGGCCCGCCTCGGCGATGGCCTGACGCATGACCGCGGTGGCGCCCAGTGCATCGGGGTCCGGCGCAGTAATGTGGTAGGCGTCGGCGGTCGCGCCATACCCGGCCAGTTCGCAGTAAATCTGCGCCCCGCGCCGGCGGGCGTGCTCAAGTTCCTCAAGGACGAAGATGCCGGCACCCTCGCCCATCACGAACCCGTCCCGGTCCTTGTCGTACGGCCGGGAGGCTTTCTCCGGTTCCGAGTTGTGCTTCGAGAGCGCGCCCATGTTCGTGAACGCGGCGACGGTGAACTTGGTGATTGCCGCCTCGGCGCCGCCAGTGATCATTACGTCGGCATCGCCGTGCATGATGTGACGGAACGCGCTGCCGGCCGCGTGGGCGGCGGATGCGCAGGCCGAAGTCGTGTCGTAATTCGGACCGCGCAGGCCGTAGGCAATGGCGATCTGGCCGCAGGCCATATCCGGAATCATCATCGGCACCAGCAGCGGCGACACGCGTCGTGGGCCCTTCTGCAGCAACTGAACGTGCTGGGCTTCCCAGGTTTGGATGCCGCCCATCCCGCAACCGGTGACCACGCCGACCCGGTCGCTGTCTTCCTTCTCGAAGTCAATCTTCGAATCGCGAACCGCCTCGTCCGCCGCCCAGAGAGCATACTGGGTGAACCGGTCCGTTCGCTTCACCAGCTTCGCGTCCAGGCGCTGGGTCGGCTCGAACCCCTTGACCTCGGCGCCAATCTGCACCTCGAGGTCGGCAGTGTCAAACGAGGCGAGTCGGGCCACGCCGGTCTTGCCGGCAAGGAGACTCTGCCAGAATGTCGGGACGTCATTGCCGACGGGCGTGACCACGCCCATCCCGGTAACCACGACCCGTCGTCGACCGCTCTGGTTGCTCATCGGCGGTTGAAGTAAGGGATTCCGGCTTACTTCTTCTCGGCCAGTTTCTTCTGCAGGTACTCGGCGGCCTTGCCGACGGTCACCAGTTGCTGTGAGTCCTCGTCCGGGATTTCGACCCCGAACTTCTCCTCGAACGCCATGACCAGCTCGACGATGTCGAGCGAGTCCGCGCCCAAATCGTCGACGAAGTTAGCGCTATCGGTGACTTTCTCCGGCGTCACGTGCAACTGCTCGACTATGATGTTCTTAACATCGTCTATCAGCGCCATCAGGTTCCTCCTTAAGGATTCCGGCCTGCAGGACAGGCCGTTTTTGGCAACTGCATAACCGCACTCCTAGGATAGCAGTGTATCAATAAGCCCGCTGAAGTCAATTCAGGCGGGTTCTTGCGTCAGGGCAGGACGAGGAGGTTAAGGCCGGAAAGCGGGTCCGGTTTGCGGGCAAGGCGGCGGGTCCCGGGGACGAGCGCGACCTCCAGCGTGACCGTGACTGTACCGGAAAAGAGGTGGCCGGCAAAGCCGGCGAGCCGGGGCGTACTGATGACGGCGTGGATGTGGCAAACCGGGTTCCTGCCGACCCACGCCACGTTGCCGACCAGGGCTGCCACCTCGTGGTCGCCTTTGAACGTACGTTTGTGATAAATCCGGGTCTTCGGGTCGAAGCAGCCTAGGACGATGTTCTCGGCCGCGCCGATTGCGGTCAGGAACCCGGACTTGATGCGGCGGCGACGGACAAAGCCGGTAAGCGACTCGATAATCTCCTCGCCCGGCATCAGACGCAACTGGTAGTACCCGCCGTTGCGGACGGCCTTCATCCTTTCTCCTCTCCGGCAGCAGCGGCTTTCTTCGGCGCGTTCTTTTTGATGTACTTGCACTTCGGATAGCCGGGACAGGCTATGAACGGCCCGAACCGGCCCTTGCGCTCGACCAGGTTCCGGCCGCACTGGGGGCACTTCTCGTCCAGTACCTTCGGCTCTGGCCGCTTGCCCCGGACCATGAACCGGCACTCGGGATACCCGGTGCAGCCGACGAACGTCCCGAACCGCCCTCGCCTCTCGGCCAGCGGCTTACCGCATTGCGGGCAGGCTTCGCCGGGCTTCAGGTCCGGCCCGGATTCTTCCTTCTTGATGTACCGGCATTCGGGGTATCCTGAGCAGGCCTTGAACGGCCCGAACCTTCCCGACCGCTCAGCCAGCGGCTTGCCGCACTGCGGGCACTTCTCGTCCAGCAGCTTCGCCTCATCCTTCTTGATGTACTTGCACGTCGGGTAGGTCGAACAGGCGATGAACTTGCCGAACCGCCCCCAGCGCTCGGCCAGGTTGGCGCCGCACTCCGGGCACTTCTCCTCCAGCTCCCGGCTCAAGTCCTGCCTGATGTCGGCGGCCACCTCGGAGACCTTGTCCAAATCCTCCTTGAACGGCTTGTAGAACCGCTTGATGACCTCCTGCCACTTCTCGGTCCCCTCTTCCACCAAGTCGAGCTCCTTTTCCATCTCCCGCGTGAACCCGATCTCGAAGACGTCCGAGAACCGCGGCACCAGCACGTCGCAGACGATGATGCCGAGCTCGGTCGGGAAGAGCCGTCCCTCACGCCGCTCGGCGTACTTCCGGTCGAACAGGGTCGAAACGATGGACGCGTAGGTCGAAGGCCGTCCGATGGAGTTCATCTCCAGCTGCTTGATCAGCGTCGCCTCGGTGTAGCGCGGCGGCGGCTGGGTGAACTTCTGCTCGGGGCGAAACTCCCTCATCTCCAACGGCTCGCCGGCAGCGAGCGCGGGCAAGGTCTTCTCCTTGGCCGGATCACCGTACGCGCGTTCGAAGCCGGGGAACCTGCACTTCAGGGCGTCGGCCTTGAACAAGTAGTCGCCGTCCGTAACCTGAACCTCGGTCAGGGAGTAGACGGCGTCGGCCATCTGGCTGGCCACGAACCGGCGCCAGATCAGGTCGTAGAGCCGGAACTGCTCCGGCGTCAGGAATCGCTTCACCGAGTCCGGCGTGCGGTCAATCCGGGTGGGCCGGATTGCCTCGTGCGCGCCTTGTGCGCCCTTCTTGTCGGGATAGCGCCGCGGCTTTTCGGGCAGGAATTCCGGCCCGTAATTGTCGGCTACGAACTGACGCGTGTCCCGCACGAAGGCGTCGGCGACGCGGAAGGAATCGGTACGCGGATAAGTGATGAGGCCAGCGGTCTCCTTCTCAAGGTCGATACCCTCGAAGAGCTGCTGCGCGACCTGCATCGCCTTGCGGGCCCGGAAGCCCAGGCGCTGCACCGCGTCCTGCTGCATCGTAGCGGTAATGAACGGCGGCAGCGGACGTCGCGCCCGCTCGCGCGACTTCACGTCCGCGACCGCGAACGGCGCCGCGGCGCAGCCTTTCTTCACCGCCTCCATCTCGGCCGCGCTGTGGAGCTTGAAATCCTCGCCCTTGATTTTGGCCAACTGGGCCTCGAATGACGCCCCGCCGGTCTTGGCGAACAGCGCCTTGACCGACCAGAACTCCTCGGGTTTGAATGCCTGTATCTCACGCTCGCGGTCAACGAGGATGCGGAGCGCAACTGTCTGCACTCGACCGGCCGACAACCCGCCGCGCACGATTTTCCAGAGCAGCGGCGAGACAAGGTACCCGACCAGCCGGTCGAGCACGCGCCGCGCCCGGTGCGAATAGACCTTGTTCATGTCAATCTCACCCGGGGCCGCAAACGCTTCCTCTATACCCTTCGGCGTAATCTCGTACAGCAGCACGCGCTTCACCGGGCTGCCGTTACGGATTTCGAACGCGACCGAGTAAGCGATTGCCTCGCCCTCGCGGTCCGGGTCACACGCTATGTAGACGGCTCGGGCCTGCCGGGCTGCGGCCTTGAGTTCGTTGATGACCGGCGCCTTGCCCCGGATGCGGATGTAGTCCGGCTCGAACCCGTGCTCAACATCCACGCCGAGACGGGACTTGGGCAGGTCGGCAATATGCCCCCGCGAAGAGAGGACAAGCATCTTGCCGGCGACCAGCTTGCCGATTGTCCTCGCCTTGGTCGGCGACTCAACAATCAGCAGCTCTTTGCCGGTCCGCGGCTTGTCCGAGACTACGGCCGGCGCTTTCCTGCTGACCTTAGGCTTGGATTTGGCCTTTGCGGTTTTCTTTGCCATTGGGGGTCTAGAATAATAGGAAAGACCACCCTGTCAACTGCGGGCGCGAAAGCCTGCCGCGAAGTTCCCTAGAAAGCTCCTCAGAAAGTCCGCCGGGAAGCCCGGCCCGGCAGCGCATCGCGCCCTGCGTCGGAGCCTCAGTTGCGTCTCTCGAAGTACCGCTGGAAGTTCGACGGGAAGTAGCCATAGAAGGGTCTTCAGCCGTGTGGTCGCTTGCGTCGGCACTTGCGTCTTCGCCTGAATAGCGACCTGTGTCTCGACCGGAGTATCAAGCCGTACACGGAGTTGAATCGCGAGA
>CAYOCZ010000040.1:7652-14901 GCA_964402475.1 uncultured bacterium
CAGCACACACCGGTGGGAAAAACGGGGCTGTCCCGCGCCGATGCAGGCGCCGGGGACACACAAGGCCGCATTCTGATATCTCGTTTCTGGACTCCGAATTGTCGGCGCCCGTCCGCCAATCTGCAATCTACAATCTGCAATCTGAAATGTGATGGTCTGCCCCGGCCTTGACTGGTTGGCCTCACGGGCTACGATTCGGCTGATGTGAGCCGAGCCGTCCTGTTCCTATCACTGCTGATCGTCGGCTGTGCCCGAACCCCGCCGCCGGTGGAAGTCCGGCTTTTGTGGCAGCGGGACTATGTCGATGTTGCTCCCGCCGACTTGGATGGAGACTCGACGGATGAACTCATGTGCATAGAAGACGACTACGCGATCAATTGCAGGAGTCAAGACATGATGCGGGCCGTCGGCGGTACGGTCTGGCGGGATACCGGGACGCTCAGATCGAGCAGTGCTGGTGGTTCCAAGGAAGCGGGCATCTGGTATACGTACGTGCGGCGAGACTCTCTCTTTCTGTTCAGTACGCTCGCGAGCAAAGACCTGTTTGTTGCCAAAGGCCATGACTCGCTTCCACCAGCCGGCTGGGACGGATACGCCAGTGGCGTGGCGGTGCTGGATCTGAATGGAGACCGGCAGCTCGAGGCCATAGTCACGGTCACCAGCGGCATGGACGCTCGTCCGCGCGGCATCTACGTACTCGACTATGCAACTGGTCGTTCCCTTTGGACGTACCAGACGGGTCCGGCTCTACTTGGGGCGAGCTTCGTCGACACAGACGGCGACTCACGTACGGAGCTGCTGCTTGGCTCCGGGGCGTACAAGAACGGCGGCTCAGCCAATGGAACGTCCGATGACAGCTCCTACGCTTTCCTACTCAGCGACAGCGGTCAACTATGCTGGGTGACGCCTATCGGCCGCTACTCGTCTGAGGCCAGCGCCGTTCCTTGGATTTCCGACCGCGGACACGAACCACGAGTCCTCGTGTACGAAGTCGGCAACGAGGCGGGCGAGCGGGCCTGCGACAGCGTCTTCATCCTTGATGGGCGCTCGGGCGTCATCATGTCGCGCCGGCAGGTCGGCCGCTTCACCAACTGCGGGTCTGTGGCATATGGCACGCACGGCCGGACACGCCTCGCGCTGGGAGGTGCGGACGACACACTGCGCATCTTGGATGAGTCGCTGAGCATCGAATCGAAGCTCTACGTACCGGGAAGTATCCGTCAGGTCTGCGCCGGGAGTTTCTCGCGTGCCGGGCAAGAAGAGTGGGCTGTCGTCACGAATGACGGTCGTCTGCTCCTTCTTGATGCTGCGCTCAGACTCCGCGCTGAGACCACTTGCGAAGCAACGGGCGTCACGGTCTTTCTTCGCACAGTGAGATGTGCGGGCAAGGAACGCCTTCTGGTTCAGGACTCCGGCAGCCAGAACCGCTGGCTGCTGTACGACTTCAAGTTGGTGCCGGCACTGCAGCAGCGCATTCCGCTCGCAGCGGTGCTGGTTGGACTCGCGCTGCTGCTGGCATCCTTCACGGCCATCCTGCTCCTGCTCCGCCATCGTCAAACCCGTGATGTTCGAGCGGTGGTGCGCAGCCTGACCGGGCAGGCCGGCGTCCTTGAACTCGACCACCGCGGCCGGGTCCGGCACGCCAACCCGAAAGGCCGCGAGCTGCTGAAGCTCGCCGGGGTGTCTGAAAGCGCCATGTTCGCGGGAGCCCTCGTGCCACTTGGCGGCCCGGTACGGCCCGGCGCGGGACCACGCGAGTTGCCACTGTCCCTTTCCTCAGGCCAAACGCTGCTGGCCCGCGCGACACCGGTGAAGTCCGGCATCCTGCTCACGCTGGAAGACATCTCCACGGTCGAGTACCTGAAGCGTGTCTCCACGTGGGTTCCGGTGGCCCAGAAACTGGCGCACGACATCAAGAACCCTCTTACCGCGATGAGCCTGACTCTGCAGCGGGTCGAGAAGGCGGCCGGGCCTGATTCTCAGCGTTACGTCGAGAGCATGAAGGACGACATTGACCGCCTGAAGAAGATGGCGGACGGGTTCATGCGCCTGACCAAGCTCGAACCGCCCAAGCTCGCCCCGGCCGACGTCAACGAAGTCGTCCGTCAGTGTGCAGGCAAGTTCGACGGCGTCAAACCGGCGGGCGTTGCATTCAGCTATGACTTGGCAGAAGGCCTGCCGTCCGTGGCGCTGGACCGCGACCAAATGGCTGTGGCTTGCTCCAACATCATCGAGAATTCGGTATCCGCGATGAGCAACTCCGGCGTCCTGACGATCCGGACCTCGCTGGCCGTCAGCCGCAAGCTGTTAGCCGTCAGCTTCACCGACACCGGCAAGGGCATTCCCGAGCGCTACCTGAGCAAGGTCTTCGAGCCCTACTTCACCCTCAAACCCGGCGGGACCGGGCTCGGCATGGCACTCACCAAGCGCATCATTGATGACCACAAGGGCACAATCAGGATTGAGAGCAAAGAAGGCGTCGGCACAACCGTGACCATCGAACTGCCAGTCACATGAATGGCGACTTCCACGAAAACGGGGACGGTCCCACGGAGCAACTCGTCGAACTCGTTGCGGTACAGTCCCCATTTTCGCTCGACCTTGGCGCTCTTGGCGGTTATCAGGCTCCGGACATCCGCGGATGACAATGTTCTCGGGCTTGGGACACGATCCGTATTGTCCGACAATCCGGTCATGTCCCGCGCCCGGCATGGATAGTGCATAGCCTATGGCGGTGAAGCAGCGCATACTTGTCGTTGATGACGACGCGAAGGTCCGCACCCTGCTCGGCGAGATGCTGACCGAGCAGGGCTATGAAGTCGTCGCCGCTGCTGACGGAACCGAGGCGCTCCAGCGCGTTGACGAGAATGACCTGAGCCTCGTCCTGCTCGATTTCCATTTGCCCGATTTCGACGGGCTCAAGGTGCTCGAGGAGACGAAGAAACGCAGGCCGGTCCTGCCGGTCGTGATGGTTTCGGGATTCGGGACCATCAAGCTAGCGGTGGAAGCAACCAAGGGCGGCGCATATGACTTCATTGAGAAGCCGCCCGACCCTAACCGTGTGGCCCTTGTCATCAAGAACGCCCTCGTTCAGGACGCACTGCGCCGGGAAGTGGAAACCCTGCGGGCCGAGACGCTTAGTCGCTACCAGATGGTCGGAGTGTCCGCCCCAATGCAGCGGCTATACGAGATGCTTGACCGGGTTGCGCCGTCAAAGGCCGGCGTCCTGATTCTCGGCGAGAACGGCACGGGCAAGGAGCTTGTGGCTCGTGCCATACATCAGAAGAGCGCGGTAGCTGGTGGCCCGTTCGTCCGCCTGAACTGCGCAGCGATACCCCACGATTTAATAGAGAGCGAGCTGTTCGGCCACGAGAAAGGCGCCTTCACCGGCGCTGTCGCGCAGAAGCCGGGCAAACTTGAATTGGCTGACAAGGGGATTGTGCTTCTCGATGAAGTCGGCGACATGAGTCTCGCGGCCCAGGCCAAACTCCTGCGGTTCCTGCAGGACGGCGAACTCCAGCACGTCGGCGGCAACCAGGCCCGCAAGGTCGATGTCCGCGTGATTGCCGCCACGAACAAGAACCTGGACGAAGCGATACGGCAAAAGCAGTTCCGGGACGACCTGTTCTATCGGCTGAGTGTTGTCACTATTCACGTCCCGCCGCTCCGCGAGCGGAAGGAAGACATACCGCAGCTTGCCGCCCATTTCCTTGAGCAGGCGTGTCACGAACATGCAGTGCCACAGAAGAGCCTGACGGACGACGCGGTCGCACTCCTCGCCGCCCAACTCTGGCCCGGAAACGTTCGCGAACTGGCCAACGCAATGCAGCGTTGTGTTGTGCTTCTACAACAGCAGGTGTTGTCGGCGCGCGACATAGAACCGCTGCTGACGTCAGCGGGGACTGTCCCCGAACGGGAACTGTCCCCAGACTCCGACCGCTCGCTAAAGGCGGCTCGGGAGGGTTTTGAGCGCCTGCATGTCGTGCGCGTCCTGTCTGACTGCGGCTGGAACGTCACCGAAGCCGCCCGTATCCTCGGTGTCGACCGCACTGCCCTGTACCGTATCTTCGACCGCCTGAACATCCCAACAGCGAAGCCCCAGAGCTGACAGCTTTCGGCTAGCAGCTCACGGCCGACAGCTTCCGGCTCCCTCAGCCTCCTCTTCCTTGAACGGGAGAGGATAGAGGTGAGGGTGAGTCGCACTCTGGCACGCTTGTTGCCTTTACCTGTCCCGATGACGTATGCCAAACAAGACTCCGGCAATGGTCGCGAGTCCGTGCTTCATCCGGCGGCACCGAGCCGGTCAGGAGTTCATGCCCTACGGTGCGAGGGCACATCTCAGGAGGTTAGAGATGCAGAGAACATGTCTGGCAGCGCTTGTGCTGCTGACGGAGGTTCTGTTGGCTTCACAACGCACCGATGATCCGGTCAGTGGGAGGAAGACATGAAAGCCGTCACTCACTACCGTGAAGTCCGACCACAGTACTCAATCGGTCTGGCTCTCATTTCTGCTCTGGCCCTCTTTCTACCTACGCAGGCCCAGACGACCTGGCACTGCGCGACCAACTCGGCGCCTTGGACCGCAAGATACGGCCACACGGGCGTGGTCTTCGACGGGCAGATGTGGATACTGGGAGGCTGCAAGGACTACTCGTCCGTGTTCTTCAACGACGTCTGGCGTTCGTCGAACGGCATTGATTGGACGCAGGCCACTGCTGCGGCGCCTTGGGCTAGGCGCAACGGTCACACGTCGGTTGCCTTTGCGGGGAAGTTGTGGGTGATCGGCGGGGTACGTGGAAGCAGTTACTACAACGACGTGTGGTGTTCGTCTGACGGTACGAATTGGACCGAAGTGACGTCCTCCGCAGAGTGGTCTCCGAGAACTCTACATTCATCAGTTGTCTTCGACGGCAAGATATGGGTAATCGGGGGCGAGAACACAAGCGGCGCACTCAAAGATGTCTGGAACTCGACTGACGGCATCCACTGGAATCTCGTGACCGACTCGCCGGAGTGGACGGCGCGGGGTAGGCATGAATGCGTCGTCTCCAATGGTTCCATCTGGCTTATCGGAGGCACCGACGCGTCAGGGCGATTGAACGATGTCTGGCGTTCGTCAGACGGCGAAACGTGGACCGAGTGCACTCCTGCGGCCAGTTGGGCGACACGCTGGGGTCACCGTTCTGTCGAGTTCAATGGAAGCCTCTGGGTGCTGGCCGGGTCCTACCCGGGAGGATACTACAACGATGTCTGGAACTCTGTCGATGGAGCGCACTGGTCGCGCTCGACTGCGACCGTAGAGTGGCAGCCACGTGACTTTCATGCGTGCCTCGTCTTCCACGACAGCCTCTGGCTGTTAGGCGGCGTTCGACACACGGTGGAGTTCAATGATGTGTGGTGCTTCGGCGAGGACCACGCGCTCGGCGACGGCATCTACATAGGCCAAGGCGACGTCTATACGGATACAACAAGCCCGCGGATCCCCAGCCTGCTAGCCGAACTCAAATCTCACAATCTGACCGAGCTGTACCTGAATGTCGGCGGGTTAGACGAGGGCGGCGCACTCACCTGGGGAGATGGAAGCCCTGGTAACCCCAACAAGGTCAAGGCCTTCGTCACCTACTTCCGAAATCACTACGGTGATGCAAGGCTCCACGCAGTCCTTGGCGGGTCGACTAGAGGCAAGCCACCGGTAGTGCGACTGGGCGACCCCGAAGTCCAGCGGCGTATCTCGATCGAGTGCGTTCTCGTGCTTTCGCAGACAGGGATACACGGCGTGACTTTCGACATCGAGCCGATATCGAGTCGATACTACTTGGGTCTCGAGCCATTCAATGCGAAGATGAACTTCTTCCTGGCAATGCTGGACTCCGTAGTCAATCGCACGCCGATCGAGAGAGTTTCAGTCTATGGTGAGTCTTGGGTCTCCGATACGAGATTCCTCGCCATTGCGGACTTCTGGTGCATAGACGACTACCCCCTTGTCAAAAGTCATTGCGATCATGTGATTGACATGGCGTACAGCAACCTCTCCACGGACAACACTCCGTATGCCGAGTGGATGACCGCACAGACTGCCGGAATAGCGAACCGCATTCCAGAGGGCGGATTCTCGATGGCAGTTCCTTCGTACAACGCCACGGGCGGTGGGCATAATCCCCGCCGTCAGACTTTGCGGAACGCACTTCTGGGTGTGAAGGCCGCCATTCCTGCGACCGCGCGGATTCAGATATACGACTGCCCGAGCATGGACGTTCAGGATCCCTACTGTGACGACAACGAGTGGTTCGTGTTCGACGATATCTGGAACTCGAACGCCCTGCAGGGCGGCGTGGAAATCACCTATGTGCCTGTGGGGCCCCTCAAGCCGAACGGTGACAAGATCGACATCCCGGTTGGCTGGCAGACCACGGATTTCGCAGTACACACCGACATTCACTGGAGCAAAGTTGAGGCCAAGAAATCAGAGTACCCATCAGGTCAAGGGTCCACGTGGTCGGGTGCCGGTCCGTTCTTCGAGGTACTGCACGTGCCCGAAACGCCCCGGTGCAAGAAGCCGTACACCATATGTCTTGTCGCCCACGCCTACTGCGGCATCGCTAACAGATACTCGGAGCCGAAGTACGTGACTGTGTCCTACAAAGACGGCGGCGGGCAGGGCTCTGAGGTAGTCGTGAGTCCGACTGCTAGCGCATGCGAGGGCGCGTTCCCTGACCCGTTCAGCAACGCGACGAAGATTCGCTACTCAGTCGGCGGGACGCTGGGCTCGGGAGTACCCGTCTCGCTGACCATCGTGGACCGCGCCGGCAGAGTTGTCAGGCGGTTGGTCAACCGGCCTCTCGCCGCGGGCATGCACTCGGCCACTTGGGACGGAAGGGATGATTCGGGCCGGAAGCTGTCGGCAGGCGTGTATCTGTATCGCCTGAGTGTCGGCGAATTCTCGACGACGCGGAAGATGGTGAAGATGGATTGAGAGGGACAAGAAGACACCGGCATAACCCGGGGCGCGGGAAACCGCGCCCCTCTTCTTGCAGCCGCGAGTTTCCAGTCCGCAGTCTGCCGTTGGCAGTCATCGGGGAACAATCCGGGACACTTCCCGTTCACACGTCTCCGATTCCGGCGCGGGTTAGATTCCGCTCTCTCTGATTCCTGACATCTAGCGCCTGACTTCGTCCGACCCTTAGTGCCTTGGTGTCTTGGTGGTAAGATTCCGACCTCTCTGGCTCCTTCTTTCATCCGAGCCTTTGTG
>CAYOCZ010000041.1:0-14417 GCA_964402475.1 uncultured bacterium
ACCAACTGCGGGACCGCGGCCGAGATGGTCGCAGCAATGGTCAGCCGGACGAAGACCGGGACGCTGGTCCCGATGCCAGGTTCCGCACTCGTGCATGACGGTCCTACGTACCCGGCAGAACTGCTTCATTCTGTCACTCTGAGCCGAAGGCGAGGAGTTTCCGGAGGCGAGGGTTCTTCACTTCGTTCAGGGTCACGGGTGGTGGATCAGTGAGCGTGACCGGTGGCGGGACTTCTGGAATGACACGCCCGGTATCGTACCACTGTGCGGACGTTGTCTGCACGCTCTTGTGCGGCTTAGGGCTGAAGCCTAGGCGAGGCCCACTGCTGGTGTTCGCCACTCTTCTTGACTAGTTCTGTATCAGCGGCTATCTTGGGCATGATGACGAAAGTACGTCGGACGAGCCCTGGGGATAGTCCCCATTCGGGGACGGTCTCCTCCAAACCAGGCCGCAAGCGGGTGGGGTTCATCGGCGCGGGCCGAACGGGCTGCGCGGTGGCGTGGCACTGCCGTCGACTGGGCTACCCGATTGCGGGTGTGACCGACGTGAAGCCGAAGCAGGCATGGGTCGTCTACGGATTGATGAAGCAGCGGTACGAGCGTCTGAGCTCGCGCGACGTCGCGGCCGAGAGTGACGTGCTGTTTCTGACCGTGCCGGACGCGCACATCGTGCCGGTGTTCGAGTCGGTGCGCAAATGGCTGATTCCGGGCACGATTGTCGCGCATTGCTCGGGCGCGTTCGGACCCGAGGTTCTCGCGGGCGCACGAGAGCAGGGGCTGGGCACGCTCGCCTTGCACCCGGTGCAGTCGTTCTCGAGTCATTCCCAGGCAATCCACAGCCTGCCGGGTTCGTTCTTCACCGCTGACGGTTCAGCCTCCGGGCTCAGGTTCGGTCGTCACCTTGTCAGGCAGTTGCACGGTGGTTGGGTGCTCGTGCGCGGTCCTGACCGGTCGCTGTACCACGCGATGTGCGTGTTCGGGTCGAACTTCATCAGCGCTCTGTTCGACGCGGCTGAGGAGATTGCCGGCGAGTTGGGCATCTCGCGACGCCGGGCCGGGTTGATGCTTGCACCTTTGGCGCGGACGGTGCTCGACAATGTGGTGGAGCAGGGAGCCGGGTCGAGTCTGACCGGGCCGGTCGAGCGGGGGGACGCGCTGACCGTGGCCACGCATCTGCGGGCGTTGGAGAAGCGAGCGCCCAAGTTGGTGCCGATGTACCGAGTGATGTCCGAGCGGCTGGTCGAAATGGCGAAGCGGAAAGGGATGGATGCGGCGGCGGTGAGGAAGCTGGCGAAGGCGCTGGAGGGTTAGAGAATGACTAATTGCCAATTCCTAATTCCTAACCAACGAGGAAATGACCAAGGCGGACGGCGCGCTGCCTTGTTATTGTGGCATTGGTTATTGATTAGGAATTGTGAATTCGTAATTCGTCATTGGCAAGTGACGGCCTGCAGGAGACGCGAATGAGAAACAGCCTCACTGTTTTGGCACTCATCTTCCTGATGGTCATGGTGTTCGCTTGCGCCAAGAAGATGCTGCCGCCGAGTCCGGACCGATTCTCGCCGCGCCTTCAGGGGGTCGAGACGAGAACCCGGAGCCAGGTTGCGCTCATATTCGACGAGGAGATAAACGGCGCCAAGCTGAAGCCGGACAGCTTCCTTCTCACCGGGCCGGCAGGCGAGACGATTGCCTTGCGCGGGGCCTCGTTGGGGAAAAGCAGCGAAGAAGTGCAGCTTTGGACACCTATCCAGGAGGTGAAGCTCTACGAGGTGCGCGGGGTTGTCTGGGACCGGGTCGGCAATAAGACCCGTTTCCGGGCGCGCTTCCGCGGCTCATCCAAGCAGGACACAATCGCCCCGCGGGTCGCGCGCATCGAGCCCGCGCCCGGGAGCCCACGCCGGAAGCGGGGAGTGAGAATCAGGGTCACCTTCAGCGAGGCGATAGACACGTCCGGGGTGGTTGACTATATGTTTGTCCCGGCCGAGTATGACACGCAGTTCAAGCGGTCGTGGTCTACGGACTGGCAGACACTGAATTTCACTCGCCTCGAATCGCTGCCGAGCGGGGCTGTCGTCTATCTCCTCGTCCAGCCCGGGGCAGTTGACCTCGAGGGCAACCGCGCGACGGGCCCGGCGTTCACCTACTTCACCAGTGATACGATACTCGATGCAGTTCCAGTAAAGGGGAAAGCAGCGTGGCCCGGCGCGCTCGGCACCGGCGCGGTCTTCTTCACCGAGTCCGCGGCCGTCAACGTAATCACGGACTCTATTCAGCCTCCCCGGACCGAGACACTACCGGTGCGCACGACCGGCCTCGCGCCGGTGCTCTCCGACGGATCGTTCGCGACCATGCTGCGCAAAGGCGAATATGAGGTCGTAGCTGTTGCCGACACCAATGATGACGGTCTGGTCGAGTTTGTGAGCCCTGTGGTGAAGTTCAATACCGATGCCGAGAGCTTGAGCCTGAGCCTGGAACCCGAGTCCCTGCCCCAGCCTATCAATGCTTATCGCCGTTAGCGCGATACTGCTGGTCCTCGGCGTACTGGCGTACCGGCGAGAACTGCGCTGGCGCCCAGCCAAGGCTTTGGGGACAGTCCCCATGCGGGGACAGTCCCCTTGGCTGCTGGCAGTCCGCATCGTTATCCTGCTTCTTTTCGCGTCGGTCTTTGTTGGTGCCGTGTTCACGCAGGTCTGGACCGAGCGGCCGCGACGGGTCGCCGTCTTGCTGGATGTTTCCGAGAGCGTGAGTGCAGTCGGGGCCGAGAGCGCGGCAGCAGCAATCGCCGACGGGCTTCCGTTTCCGGTTGGAGCGGCACGGCAGGAGTGGGTTTTCGCGGACACGGCCGTCCGTGCTGAAGTCCAGAGTCCAGAGTCCAAAGTCCAAAGTCGGATCGAGGTCGGAAGGACGAGGATTGGGGCAGCGCTGAAGACCGTCGGGAAGACGCGGCCGGGCGGAGTGGTGTTGCTGAGTGACGGGCAGGACAATGGCGAGGTCGACGCGGTAGCGGCGGCGCGCGGAATCGGCGTGCCGGTATACACGGTCGGGTTTGGAGGCCTTGCGAAGCGGAACGCAAGCATCGAGCAAGTACTGCTGCCCGCGGTCGTCTACTCCGGTGACACAATCGGTGTTCAGTTGCGCGTGGCTGCAGCCGGGTTCGCTGACGAGAAAGCGCGGGTGAGGTTGCGCGGGGAGACGAGGGAAATCGAACTCGGACAGGCGATGGCCGAGCAGGACATACCGTTCCGTTTGGTCTTTGACAAGCCGGGCAGGCAGGTCATCGAGGCGCGATTGGACAGCCTGATGGGGGAGGGCAACTATGCCGACAACAAGAGAGGTGTCACGGTTGACGTGAGGCCGGGACGCGTGCGTGTGGCGTATGTCACGAACCGCCCAAGGCCCGATGCACGGATGATGCTGAGAGCACTGGGGAGCGATGAGCGGATTGAGGTGGAATCGCTGATATCGGTGACCGGCGGCATCTCGGGAGAGTGGGAAGACAGGGGACAGTCCCCCGGAGCGCTAGTCGCGCGGGACAGTCCCCGTTTTCCCGACGTCTTCATCCTCGATGACATCGTCGAGACTGGTAGTCCTGAAGTCTGGCAGTCTATTGCCGACCGGGTGCGGGCCGGTGCGGGAGCTTTGGTGCTTGCCGGTCCCGATTTCCAGCCGGGGCAGAGCGTCGGCAAGGTCCTGAATGGAACCGTTGGTCGTCCGCAGACAGGCACGTTCACGCCGGAGTTGACTGCTGAGGGCGGCGTCCTGCCCTGGTGGGGCGCATTGCGCGCCCAAGGTCATGACAGCCGCGACATAATCGACCTTGGAGGCGTGCCGCCGTTCACCGGTCTGCGGCCACTGAACCTTGCGGACAGCCGGGCGGGCACTGGGGACAGTCCCCGTGCGGGGACAGTCCCCGACGGGGCGGTTTGGCTTGTTGCCCAGGAGAACAATGCCCCTCTCATGGTCGCCGGGAAGGCAGGCAAGGGCAGGGTCGTCTACGTGGCAGCGTACCCGCTGTGGCGCTGGGGATTCGGACCGGAAGAGAAGCCGGAGCAGGGCACCCCGCTTTCGGCATTCGTGGCCGGGGTAGTGCGATATCTGGCAGAGCGTGACACCAGTCCGTTTTGGCTCCAGGCCGACCGGCCGGATCTGTACCGCGGCCAGCCGGTGCGCCTGACCACGAGAGCAGTTGCGGCGGATGGGAGACCGTGGACCCGGTTGAGTGTGCTAGTCAAGACGACTCGCTTGGCAGATAGTCCGATGGACACTGGGGACAGTCCCCATCCGGGGACAGTCTCTTCGGGGACAGTCCCCGTTCCGATGACTGAGACCAGCGCGGGCGTCTACGAGGCCACGCTTGAGGCGCTGGGACCGGGCCGGTACCATGCGGTCGCCACGGTTGAAACCGGGGACAGTCCCTCGGAGCGCTCGACGCGCGGTACAGTCCCCGTTTTCGTGGGCAAGGCAACCACCGATTTCGCTGTTGCCGACCAGCCTTTGGAACTGGCCAGCACCGGTATGAACGAAGGCTTGCTCAGAGCGATTTCGGAGGCCAGCGGCGGGAGGTTCTTTCGCTCGGATAGCCTCCCGCGCGATGGCAGCGAGATCGTCCTGGGTTCCTACCAGCGCAGGTTCGTGTTCGACCCGAGGCGAGCAGTCTGGGCCTACGTGCTGATCGCGTTGCTGGCGGGCGCGGAATGGCTGTTGCGTCGAAGGAGGGGAATGCTGTGAGGAGAAGTCAGGAGGCAGAAGTCAGAAGGCAGAACGCAGAGTGCAGAAGCCAGATGCGAAGCCGAAGCGCCGGACGGGCGGCAGCCTCGGCCAAGCTGATAATTGCCTTTCTTCTGCTCACGGTTCTTGCTGGTAGCGCGCAGGCCGGTACCGGACAGGCGGCTGCGGACTGGCTCAGGGCCCGGGGACTGAGTCCCGAACTTGTAGTGGTGATCATCGCGGCCCTGCCGATAGTTGAACTGCGAGGTGCAGTCCCGGTCGGGATACTCGTCTTCTCCATGCCCTGGTGGCAGGCAGTCCTTTGGGCTCTGCTGGGTAACATCGCGCCGATTCTTCTCGTGCTTCTCCTGCTCGAGCGGGCTGTCGCCTGGCTCAGCCACGTCGTTCTGTTCCGACGGTTCTTTGAGTGGCTCTTCGCCCGGGTGCGGAGCAAGAGCGCGTCAATCCAGAGGTACGAGTTCTGGGGACTCGTGACTTTCGTGGGCATCCCTGTACCCGGCACCGGTGCGTGGACCGGAGCGGTCGCGGCCGAGGTCCTCGGGTTGTCCTACTGGAAGTCGCTGGCCGCGATAGTCGTCGGGGTGCTGATGGCCGCAACCGTCGTCACGTTACTGTCCGTACTCGGCAAACAGTTCCGCTGGGTGGGTATCGGGCTCATCGTCCTCATCGCGTTCGGCTTCATCTACACGGTTGTGGCGGCAGTCAGGAAGCCGCGTGCTGGACCCTGACTTCGCGTCCGCTGCCGGCTGAGCGGCGCAGAGACGTACACAACGGGCCCGTTCACCGGTCGGCGCGGGCCGGCAAGTCCGGTCTTTTCGCTTGCTCTTTTTGACATTCGGTCAGGTTGGCCTAGTATCTAGCCACCAAGTGAGATTCGGTTTCCACGTATCAATGGCCGGCGGATTCAGCAAGGTCCTGGAACGGGCCAGGGCGGTCGAGTGCGAGACGATGCAGATGTTCTCTTCGAACCCACGCGCCTGGGCCGTGGCCGAACTCGACCCAGATGACGTGGCCCGGTTCCGCACCGTTATGAGAGGTTCCGGCATCTCGCCGATATTCATTCACGCGCCGTACCTGCCCAACGTGGTGGCAGCCGGAGCCGACGCGAAGCGCTCAGTCAATGCGCTTGTCAAGCAGGCCGAGCGCTGTGCCGCGCTTGGCGTGGGTTTCCTGATTCTCCACATGGGCAAGGCGTTGGGCGCGAAGGAAGACAGAGCCCTTGCCCGGGTTGCGAAGAACGTGAACGCGGTGCTCGCCGCGGCCCCGGAAAGCGTGGTGCTCTTGCTCGAGAATACCGCCGGGATGGGTTCGGAGGTCGGGTACCGATTCGAGCAGGTCGCCGCCGTCATCAGCAAGGTCAAACAGCGGGACCGCGTCGGGGTCGTGCTCGACACGGCCCACGCGTTTGCGGCCGGCTACGAGTTCCGGACAAAGGCCGGCCTTGATACGACCCTGCGGGATATCGACCGGGTCATCGGCCTCTCCCGGCTCCACTTGGTCCATCTGAATGACTCGAAGGTCGAGTTTGGCTCACGGGTGGACCGGCACTGGCACATCGGCGAAGGGAAGATAGGCAAAGAAGGGATGAGAGAGATAGTCAATCATCCTCTGCTGCGCAACCTGCCGGCCGTGATGGAGACCCCGCGCGATTCGGTTGCGGACGACCTGAGGAACTTGAGAGCTGCGAGGAGCCTGGTAGCGTGAAGATACGGTTCTGCGGCGGCACGCGGACCGTTACCGGTTCCAAACACCTGCTGACTTCAGGCAAGCAGCGGCTGCTGCTCGAGTGCGGGCTTTTCCAGGGACACCGCGCCGAGGCCGAGCATACCAACCGGAGTTTCCCGTTCAAGGCGCGCGAGGTCAACTGGTGTGTCATCAGCCACGCCCACATCGACCACGTCGGCAACATCCCTAACCTCGTGAAATACGGGTTCCGCGGGCCGTTCGTGATGACGCAGGGCACGGCTGCCCTGGCCCGGTTGCTGGTCGAGGACTCGGCCCACATTCAGGAATCCGACATCCGCTACCTGAACAAGAAGCTGCGGGAGAAGGGCGAACCGCCGAAGGAGCCGGTGTACACGGTCAAGGATGCCGAGGAGTCGCTCAAGTACATCGAGGGCATCCCCTACGCGAAGCCGCGCAAGCTCGGCCCCTACAAGATGGTGCTGCACGATGCCGGGCACATCCTCGGGTCGGCGCTCGTCGACCTGGAGGTCGAGGGCAAGCGTGTGCTGTTCACGGGCGACCTCGGCCGGAAGAAGATGCCGATAATCAACGACCCGGTGCTGGTGGCCGAGGCGGACTACCTCATCATGGAGGGGACGTACGGCAACCGGCAGCACGGTGACTACCGGGACGTCGGCACGCGCCTGGCTGAGGTCGTGAACCGCGTCTATTCGCGCGGCGGCAGGATTATCATACCGGCGTTCGCGGTCGAACGGTCACAGGAGATTGTCTATACATTGAACCGGCTGCGCCAGAACAACCGGATTCCCAACGTGCCGATCTACGTCGACTCGCCGCTGGCGAGCCGGGTGACCGAGGTCTATCGGAACTACCCGCAGTACTACGATGCCGAGGCGATGGAGATGCTCAACGGCCACCAGTACCTGTTCGACTTTCCCGGGCTCCGCTACGTCGAGACGGTTGAGGAGTCGAAGGCGCTTAACCTGAGCAAGGAGCCGTGCATCATCATTTCGGCGTCAGGGATGTGCGAGGCGGGACGGGTGCTGCACCACCTGAAGCACTCGGTAGAAGACCCCAAGAACCTGGTGCTGATTGTGTCATTCCAGGCCGAGAACACACTCGGCCGCCGGATTGCGGAACGGCAGCCGGTCGTGCGGGTTTACGGCGAGGAGCGCACGCTGCGGGCCGAGGTCGAGGTGATGGATGAGTTCAGCGCACACGCGGACCACGACGGCCTGGTGGAATACGTCAGGTCGATGAACGTGCCCCGGCTGAAGAAGATCTTCATCGTCCACTCCGAGCTCGACGCGGCACAGGCCCTGGTCGAGCCGCTAAAGGCTCTCGGGGTGCGGGAGGTGGTGATACCTGAGATTGGAGAAGAACATGAGATGTAGGACCGGGCGCACTGTCCGACAGGGGCCGCCAGGGCCAAGTCAGAGTGCAGAAGGCAGAAGGCAGAAGGTAGTACGGCGGACGTGGCAGGTCGCGGCTGTCCTTCTAGCCGCCGCGGCACTGGCAGTATTCGCCGGGTGCGAGTGGCTGCTTGGCTTTGATACGACCCCGCCGACCTGCCAAATCACAAGCCCGGTTGATTCGGCATCGGTCAACGGTGTCGTGCCGGTAGCCGCGACTGCTTCCGACACCGTCGGAGTCGACCGGGTCGAGTTCTACGCCGACGGCTCGCTGGTCAGTACCGACAGCTTCTCGCCCTATGCGGCAGGCTGGGACGCTTCCGGGCTTGCCGAGCGGACCTGGCATTCCCTGAGCTGTATCGCCTATGACCTGGCCGGCAACAAGGGCTACAGCGACACGGTTGCGGTCGAGATCGCCGCTGTCGGTCAGACCAGTGTGTATCACGGCGAGCTGGAAGTGGCGGCGCGCAGCGATAGTGCGGTGTGGTTCAACGCCGCGGTCGGAGACACGCTCTCCGGCGACGCCCAGGTTGTATCCGGCGGCACGCTCTCGATGTTCCTGTGGCTGGACAAGGACAACTACCAGAAGTACGTTGCGAACCAGTCATACACCGCCCTGTTCCGGCAAGACAACTTCTCGCAGATGAGCATGCGGCAGGGCGTTGCCACGTCCGGCAAGTTCTACCTCGTCTTTGCCAACGCCGGAAGTTCTGAAGTCAAGTGCTGGGCTAGATTCGTGCTGGAGTAAACTGACATGAACGTGATATTCATACTTCTTGCTCTTTTCCCGCGGCCGGATCTCGTACCGGTCGGACAGGTTGAGCTCCTGGCCGCACAGCAGATGTTCTCGGCAGAATGTGCCGGTCTCCGGTCTCCGGTCTCCGGTCGTCCGTCGGCGTGGGACAGCCCGATCGAGGCCCGGGTCCCGGGCAGGTTCGTGGTTGGGTTCGAGCCCGGCGCGGCGGATGCTGCCGGCGCGTGGATTGTAAAACAGGACGGCAGCGTCATCCGGGTCGATGACGCTTGTGGCTTCGTCGTTGCGAACTTCCCGCAGGGTTGCGAATCGCCGGACGGGCAGTTGGTCGCGTCGGCGTCGCAGATAGGCGGCATTCGGTATCTTGAGCCCTGCATCCAGGTTACTGCTACCGGGCTACCGAATGACCCCTACTTCATTCCTTACCAGTGGGACAAGTGGGTGATGTATGCGGACCAGGCTTGGGACGTTGTCGGCGGCACGATTGACGTGAAGGTCGCGGTAGTGGACAATGGCAGCGACTGGGAGCATCCTGACCTCGCCGCCAGCTTCAAGACCGGCGAGCTCGGCTATGATTTCATCGGCAATGACAACGACCCGCGGCCGGACAACATCAACGTTCCGGAGGCGTTTCACGGCACGCACGTCGCCGGCATAATCGCCGCGACGCGGAACAACAACGAGGGAATCGCGGGCTGGTCACTCGTGCAACTGCTGGCAGTACGCGTGCTGAACGACACCGGTGCGGGCACGACTGACGTGGTCGCATCGGGCGTGAGGTGGGCGACCGACCACGGGGCGCGGATAATCAACATGAGCCTGACGTCCGCCTCCAACTCGACGCCACTGGATGAGGCGTGCCAGTACGCGGCGCAGGCCGGGGTAGTAATCGTTGTCGCGTCGGGCAACGAAGGGCAGCAGGGCATCGGGTTTCCCGCGGCTCTGAGCCAGTGCATCGCCGTGGGCGCGAGCTCGCCCGACTCCCGGCTCGCGTCCTTCTCGAACTACGGGCCAGAACAGGAGCTAGTGGCTCCGGGCGAAGCCATCTGGTCCTGCTGGGTGGGGGGCGGCTATGGATGGGCGAGAGGTACGTCGATGGCTTCGCCGCAGGTCGCGGGCGTGGCAGCACTGGTACTTGCGAAGAACTGGGGGCTGAGCGCGACTGAGGTGAGGGCGGTTCTCGACGCATCGGCGATTGACATGGGCGTGGCCGGCCGGGACATCCAGTATGGTCACGGACTGGTCAATGCCAAGCGGGCAGTGGACCTTGCGGCTGCTTATGCCGCAAACCGTACACCGTATACCGTGAACCGCGAGCTGAGGGAACTGTCCCCGAACGGGGACTGTCCCCAAGTCTTCGGGGCCATGATTGTCCGGGCTGGTGCCGGTCTGCCGTCCTGGATTGAGCAGGCTGACGTCTTTGACGGTTCAGGCCGGCGGGTTCAGCTTAGCGGGTCGAACCTCGGACCGGGAACGTACTTCGTCAGGGCAAGTACAAAGGACGAAGGACAAAGGACCAAGGACGAGGGACCAGGGACGAGGTCCGAGACTACCTGCCGGCTGCTGGTGCTCGACTAGTCGGGCGAGTACTCAGCGCACGAGTCTTCGGTCTCCCACACGGTCACGCCGCTGACCGGGTAGAACTGCTGCATCTCGTCGTAGAAATGCCGGGCCAGGTTCTCTGATGTCGGGTTGGACTCGTACACCTCGTTCAGCATCTTGTGGTCGGGCAGGATGCTCTCCAGCTTCTCGCCGACGTCCAGAAAATTGGCAATCATCCCCGGCTTCTTCAGCTTCTTCGCGCTGATTTCCACCTCGACGCGGTAGTTGTGGCCGTGGACGCCCTCGCACTTGCCGTCCATGCCGTGTATCCGGTGTGCGGCGCTGAACCTGCGGCTCACTTTGATGGTCCACATCATTGCCTCCTCGAGCACTCGGCTTGGCTCGCTTTCGTCACGCGCGATGATACCTCGTCCCGGTTCGCTGGTCAAGCAGGTGGGGAGGGTGCGGTTTGACTGGTAGGGGTGAGGCGGTAGAATGACCAGTCGATGGCCAACTCCGAAACCGGGATTCCCCTCCAGAGGCCCAACCTCTGTCATCTATCCTCCAGACGTTGTCCTTTCCTATAGCATGTGGCCCCTTCGTGAAGTTGATGAGCCTGCGGTCGCACGGCTGGCCGTAGAAGCAGGTGTCAACGACCTGACCGCGCGGCTGCTCTGGCTGCGCGGCGTGCGCGATGCCGAAGCTGCCCATCGTTGGCTCGCGCCGGAACTGGGTCATCTCTACCCGTCCGAGCTGCTGCCCGATTTCGAGCCGGCGGTGGCGCGAATCCGGAAGGCTATCGCCGGGCGCGAGACGATTCTCATCTGGGGGCATGATGACCTCGACGGCATCACATCGGTGGTGATTCTCTACCGGCTGCTCACGGACCTGCAGGCAAAGGTCCGGTACTACATACCACAGAAGGGCAAGGAAAGACACGGGCTGAATGGCGAACTGGCCGCCGAGCTCATCGGTGGAAGCGCGGGCCTCGTCGTTACCGTTGATTGCGGGATTACCAACAGCGAGCAGGTCGCGTTCCTGCGGTCAAAGGGGATCGAGGTCGTGGTGACCGATCACCACGAGGTGACCGAGTCGATGCCGGAAGCGGTCGCCAATGTCGACCCGAAGCGGCCGGATTCGAAGTACCCTTATCGCGGGCTTGCCGGCGCCGGCGTGGCGCTGAAGCTGGCAATGGGCGTCGCGCGAGAGACGTTCGGTCTGTCCGTCGCGGAGTTCATCTCGGTCCAGCCGGAGCAATTCGCCATGGCCGTGCTCGGCACCCTGGCCGACCGGGTGCCGCTCACCGGCGAGAACCGGACCATCGTCGCCGCCAGCCTGGGCAAGCTCAGGGCGATTCCGGTCCCGGCGGTGCGCGCGGTGTTCGAGTACCTGAATGCAGATGAGAAGCTGACCGTACACCGTTTCGTCACCGAGTTGCTGCCGCTGTTTGCCACGGCCGACGGCAGCGAAGGCGTGCAGAAGTTCCTGACCGCGACCATGGAGGAAGCGCGGACGTGGGTCGCCGAGCTGGCCCGCCGGCGCGAGGAGTGGCAGGAGCAGGTTGAGCTGACCCACGAGCTCGCCCTCAAGCATCTGTCGGTCGGTGACGGCATCGTCTTCGCCCGAGACCGGGAGCTCAACCTGCGCGCCCTCGGCTCCTGCGCCATGCGCCTGAAGGAAAGGTACCAGCTGCCGGCGATTGTGATGGGCTGGCGCGGCGATGCGTGGGTCGGCGAGGGCCGCGGGGTTGAGGGGGTTAGTCTGATGGACTTGCTTTCGGCCTGCAGCCGTTTCTTCATCGACTACGGCGGGCACAAGAAGGCGGCCGGGTTCTCGATGAAGGACGAACTGGTTGAGGAGTTTATCCGCTGCGCAGAGGCATACGCGCACGAGCACTTCGCGGGGCGGGTCGAGCCCGAGAACGTGGTCAAGGCCGATGCGCTTCTGCCGCTGGCCGATTTCGACCCAACACTCGTCATGCTCGCGCCGTTCGGCGAAGGCAACCCGCAGCCCCTGTTCGCGACCGGCCCGACCGAGCTCAGTCTCGCCGACGACGGCTGGGGCGTGGCCGGCAGGCAGGATCTCATCCTGCGGGCAGCCGATACGGGAATCCAGATTGACACGCGGCTCACCTACCGGCTGCTGTACACCCTCGACGACTTCGGCCGGCTGACGATACTCGACGCGCAACCGGTCGCAGACCCGTCGGAGCGGCAATCGTAGATCGCCAGTCGCCAATCGACAATGCCCGATAGGGTCGTTCACGTCGTCCGCAAGAAGAGCCGGGGCCAGCACGCGTGGGTATTCTCCAACGAGGTCACGAGGACCGAGGGGAATCCCGGGCCGGGAGACTTGGTCCAGATCTTCGACCGGAAGCGGCTGCTCGGCTCCGGCATCTATAACCCGCACTCGCTCATCCGCGTCCGGCTCTACTCGGAGCAGAACGAGGAACTGGACGCCGCGTTCCTCAAGCGGCGGATTGAGGCGGCGCTGCAATACCGGAAGGCGATGCTGCCGGGGGAGAACGACTTCCGGCTCATGTTCAGTGAGAGCGACCGGGTACCGGGGCTCGTGATAGACAAGTACGGCAGCCACTTCGTGGTCCAGACCTATGCGCTGGGCCTGGACATTCGGCACGAGCTGGTCGTTGCCGCGCTACGTGAAGTCTTCGATGTCGCTTCCATAATCGAGAAGAACGACTTTCGGCTGCGCGACCCTGAGGGCCTGGCGCGGCGCGCCGGAGTGCTTTTCGGCACGCCCGAGCCGAGGACGGTGATTTCCGAGAGTGGGGCCAGGTTCTACGTGGCCGTCGCCGGCGGCCAGAAGACCGGTTACTACTTCGACCACCGCCTCACCCGGCGCAAGGTGAGGCAGCTATCCGTGGGGCGCAAGGTGCTGGACGTCTTCTCGTACACCGGTTCGTTCGCCATCAATGCGGCGCTGGGTGGGGCGGAAAGCGTGCTCGCGGTTGACGCCTCGGCTGCGGCCGCGACCATCGCTACCGACAACTCGGTTCTGAACGGTGTCGCGGACAAGTGCCAGTTTGCCACCGACAATGCGTTCACGGCCCTGGCTGAACTCGACGCGCAGGGCAGGAAGTTCGACCTCATCAACCTTGACCCGCCCGCGTTCATCAAGACGCAGAAAGACAAGAACGCCGGGATGCGCGGGTATCGGCAAATCAACGCGCTGGCGACGAAACTCCTGCCCGCGGGTGGGATACTCGTCTCGTCGTCCTGTTCGCACTATCTGTTCTGGCAGGATATGCTCGACATGCTCGTTGCCGCGTCTCAGGACGTCGGTCGCAGCTTCACCATTCTGGACCGCACGACTCAGGGTCCGGACCACCCGGTCCTGCTCTCCCTGCCCGAGTCCGAGTACCTCCGCGGTTTCATACTGCAAGTCAACTAACGGCCGCCCGCAAGCCCAAGCCGCAGGCAGTCGGGTAGTCGCGGACGGGATGAACTGCCAAGAGGACGCCAAGATGCGAGGGGAGAGGAGCAGCGGCGAATTCGGGTCTGCTTGTGACTTGGAGCTTCCCGGCTCGGGGTTCCGGGCAAACCGGTTCAGTTCTGGTCGGCTATCTGCTCGAGTCGGGACACTAGTGCCGGCAGGTCAGCCGTGACGACGTCCCATATGATGTCGAAGTCAACGTAGAAATAGTCGTGGACGACCTTGTGACGAATGCCGACTATATTCCGCCATGGTATGTCGGGGTTGGCGTGCTGAAGTGCTGGCGAAACGCGCCGGGCTGCCTCGCCGATACTCTGCACCAGATGGGCCAGTGCCAGGCGAAGTGCGATGTCGGCATCGTAGTCGGCGCGGGATTTGCCCGCAACCAGTTGCCGCGCCTGATGCGCCATGTCCAGCATGTGCCCGACGTAGACCAAGTCATCCTTCGGCATACTGGACCTCGGCCACAGCCAGCACCCCATCCCGAATCCGGTGGTTCAGGTACTTCTCACTCACAAGGTCAACCCGGTGGCCGAATAGGCGCGCCAGCTCGTCCTCGATGTCAATGATGCGCAGGCCGATGACCTGTCCGGGCTCAAATGCAACCAGCACGTCAACATCGCTGTCCGGCCGGAAGTCATCCCCGAGCACCGACCCGAACAACGCCAGCTTGCGGATATGATACTTACGGCAGAACTCGGCAATCCGCTGCCGGTCAACCGTGATTCGTGGACTCACGGACCTAGTCTATTCTCACCGTCCGTCCACGTCAAGCGAACCCTCCCGCCGGTAGTATGCTCATTCGTGTGTAACTTAGCTAGAGGAAGGGTCGGGCCGGGTGT
>CAYOCZ010000042.1:0-14409 GCA_964402475.1 uncultured bacterium
ACACCCGGCCCGACCCTTCCTCTAGCTAAGTTACACACGAATGAGCATACTACCGCCACCGGATTCCGGATTGACACATGGCCGCACTTGGCTAAACTGAATTGCTTGGCGTACGGTTCCGGACACATAATCAGTGCGGCGATATTTCGGGCACTTGTGCCCGCCATGTTGGTCATCCCGGGCAGGAGGTTCTTATCGCTCGCTGGTCGAGTCCCGACCGACGAGAGGCGGAAGCAGAACAGGAGAGGCCGGACGTAATGCATCGTAACCTGGGCCGGATGGCGGAGTATCACGACGGGCTTCGTGGGTCCGAGCCCGCGGTCAGACAGCCATTCGAACTCGGCCTTACCGCCATGCGTGCGTGTCACTGGGATGAGGCAATCTCGTACTTCAAGAAGGCGATGGAGGCGACCAACGGGGTACACCTCGTCGCGCTTCTTAACCTGACCGGCGTGTGCAACTACACTCGGGGCCGCACGGACGATGCGCTCAGAGACTTCGAGGCCTCGGCCGGGCTGGCAGTGCCGTTGCAGAACAAGAGGGGCAGAGCTCGGGCCCTCAACAACATCGGTCTCATTTATCGCGACAACGGGGAACTGGAGCGGGCACTGAACTGCCTGGAGGAATCGCTGGCCTTGTCCCGTGAGCTCTCAGACCAGTGGGCCGTTGCGATCCAACTCGGTAACACCGGGAACGCCTGGCACGACAAGGGCGACCTCGACCAAGCGCTGGAGTACCACGAAGAGGCGCTGGCGATATCACGCGACATCAGAGACCGGTGGAGCGTTGCGAGCGAACTCGCCAACATCGGAAGTGTCTACCTGGACAGAGGCGAATTCGACAGGGCGCTCAAGTACGACGAGGAAGCGCTGGCAGTGGCCCGCCGCATCGGGTACCGGCTGGGTGTGGTTACGGGCCTCGCCAACATCGCGAATATCCACCGCAAGAAGGGCAAGTTCGACAAGGCGCTCGACTATGAGGAGGAAGCACTCGCGATAGCCCGGAAGGCTGGATACAGCCTCGGCATCGCGGTCGACCTTGGCAACATCGGGCTCGACCTGATGAGCCGGAGAAAGCACAGCGAGGCCGTGCCCAAGCTCGCGGAGGCGCTGACTATTCTGCTGGCCACCGGTGTGGCTGACGGGCCGCGACAGGCGCTGACCGGGCTGGTCAGGTGTGAGGACAAACTGAGTCGGAACCGAGTGGAGAGACTGCTGAAGGAATTCGGGCTGGATGAAGGGAAGATTGCCGACCTGCTGAACCGGACTGACCAGATGCGCATGAGACGGCCTCTGTCGGAAGATGACCGGCAACCAGGGTCCCAGACGGTCGGCCAGTAGCCGTTTCCGGCCTCTACCGACCGGATTGCCGGGGTGGAGGCATGAGTGCCGGCAGTTCGCTAAAGGGCCGGGAGTGAGGACAACGCCGGGCGGGCCCCAGAATCAACAACCGCCGTCATGCGTCGGGCAACCCGTTCACCACGAGACCTTGAATCCGAACAACTCAGCCGAAATGCCCGAACTCGTCCGATTTGCCTTGAATGTCGTCGTGTCATCGACACTACGTTCCTTGGCACCCCTGGTAGAAACACCATTCACATCCAGGGCGTCGGAACCGTAGGAAAGGCTCGTATACGTGGAAGACCAGGAGCCATCTTCACTAATCACGCCATTCAGAGTAAGGTCAACGTTCAAATCCGATGAAGATGAGGTGGAGGAGACGCGGCAATCAGACATGTCATACTGCAAATGCACGGTCTCGATGCCATTGCCCTGGTCATAGCTCGTAGTTCCAGTGATGTGCACAGTGCCGCCGAATGGCCCAGCAGCGGTCACGTCGATCACGCCCGTTGGCGTGCCGGCGATATTCTGATTGTAGATGTCCACTAACCCGGTCATTATGCCCCAGGCAACGTCCTTGTAGAACAACTCATCGTCATATTTGTTTCTATCCTTCGTACAGGATGTGCTCAGGGTGGCAAGAAGGGGGATGACAACGAGTACTGCAAGAAACCGCGCAGCCCGACTTTGCCTGCCGTGCATGGTCATGGACATTCGATGCTCCTTGTTAGGGTCCAATGGTTGGTGTCGAGTGCTCGTGTCGATCAAGGGGCCGTGTCACAGGCCTCACAGTGCGAGTCGCTCGACAACAGCCTCTTCTATTTGACCCGATTCCTGTCGGAAGTCAATGATTGTATATCAGAGATGGGAGAAGGTTCGTGTGCTGAGCCCCATCGAGCGTGGACGCCAACGGCTCTCCTCTTGCTCAATCCTCTCACGTCGGCGGTCGTCAGGGCGTCATTCGCGCCAAGAGAACGTGTGGCAGTCAGGCTATTGGCATCCGAGCGGGGCGGGAATGATGATACCGCGCCTCGGTCTGTCACGGGTCGGTAGCTGGGGAAGAGTCTCTCGTCGCGCTGGTCCTCAGCATTACCACAATCAGCAGGAACAGTAACAGAATCAGACCTACGTAGTACCAGAGCCATGACGGCAGTCCGAGCCAGAGCGGCTCGGCGCGGTACCAGTTCCAGAAGTCGTTGCCCAGCAGGAACACGAACCCAAACACCGCGGCCCAGCGCCAGCCGCGCCCGGTCACGCGGGCCAGCGGTTCGAGGTCGCGGGCCGGGGCGAGGAGACTCCCGACGACCAACACCAGCGTCGTGACTGCCACGACCGGAATCACCGGCAGGAACCCGAACGCAGGGAGGAGCTTGAAGTGGTAGAGCACGACCATCGTTTCGCCGACGAGAATCGAGGCGAAGCCGGCCCAAGCACTGGTCTTGCGCCAGTAGACCGCCGCGAGCGTGACGGGAAAGAGCACGGCCAGGCCGGTGAAGGCTTCGGTGGCGATGTCGAGAATCGGCGCCCAGGGCTTGAGCGCGAGGGCGAGCCCGGCGGCGGCGAGCAGGAGAACGACGATCTTGGAGTAGCGATTGGCGACCGGCGACTTGCGGGCGAGCGACGCGCCGTCGCGGACGATCATGGAGCTGAGGGTGAGCAACTGGGAGTCCATGGTGGACATCAAAGCCGCGAGTCCGCCGGCCATTACGGCCGCGCCGAGCCACGGGGGCAGGAGTTTGGCCACGACCAGCGGCAGAATCTGGTCGGTCCGGCTGCCGGTAAGCCCGGGCTCGACCATCCTGCCCATCACGCCGATTGCGACCGGCAGGAAGAACAGCACGCCGGTGGCGAGCGGGTAGAGCAGGGCAGTGAGCTTGAGGCTGCGCTCATCGCGCGCGGCAAGGAAGCGCTGGAACAGCTGCGGAAACATCGGGTCGCAGAGAAACCAGAGCGCCATGTACGAGAACCAGACTGACATCGGCAGTGCGTTGCCGCCGCCCGGTCGGCTGAAGAACTCGGGTTGCCGGCCAAGCATCACCCGGTTCGCGTGCTCGAATCCGCCGAGGGCTGCGGCCACGACGAAGAAGACCGCGAGCATTGCCGCGAGCATGATGACGCCCTGAAGCGCGTCGGTCCAGATGTCAGCCTTCATTCCGCCGAGCAGCACGTACCCGGTCCCGACCGCGGTGACGACGGTCGCGCCCCAGACGTAGGGGATTCCCAGCAGGCCTTTGAGCGCGTAGCCTGCACCCATCGGCTGTATCGCCAGATACGGCAGGGTGAAGACGACCATGACGACGAGGTAGGCGGCATGGAGCGGCGCGTTGCCGAAGCGGAGGCGGATGAGCTCGGGCGGGGTGACCGCGCCGAGCTTCTTCGCGGCCTTCCAGACCGGCACCCCGATGAGGATGAACGTCAGGGCCATGAACCCCGTGCCGAAGGCCATGATGGGATAGTAGGCATAGCCGATACGGTAGCCTGCGCCCGACAGGCCGAACACCGTGAAGGCGGAGAAGTTGGTCGCGGCCATCGTGAAGAACAGGAGAATCGGGCCGATTGTCCGGTTGGCGAGGAAGAATCCGTCGTGCGTGGACGGCGTGCCGCGCCGGGCGAGAAGGCCGAGGACGAAGAGCGCAAGCAGGTAGCCGGCGATAATCAGCAACTGAACCGTCAAGACAGGCTCCTCGGTATGTACTTCCGGGATAGAGAAGGCCACCCCGGGACGGCCGGGATGGCTCGCGCCTGGCATAGCCGACCGGTCAAACTAGCAGACCGATGGACAGAAGTCAAGGCCGCCAGCGTCTCGATGTCGTGCCGCGCCGGGCTACTCGGACGGATTGACTCCAGTCCGGGCGGGGCGGCCTTGTCAGGCTACTGCCTGTCGGCTAGAATAGAGCCCTGGTTAGGCGATTGAAAGGAGTTCCCATGAAGAGCCTGGACTACATCCGTCTGGCTGAAGCGTACAGCGCCCGCAACTACCTGCCACTGCCGGTCGTCCTGGCGAAGGGCGAGGGCGTGTGGGTCGAGGACGTCGAAGGGAAACGGTACCTCGACATGCTCTCGTCCTATTCGGCCCTGAACCAGGGCCACGGCCACCCGAAGATTCTCGCCGCGATGCAGGAGCAGATGGGCAGGCTCTGTCTGACCTCGCGTGCGTTCCACCACGACACGTTCGGTCCGTTCTGCAAGACAATCACCGAGGCGTGCGGCATGGACCAGGTGCTGTTGATGAACACCGGGGCCGAGGCGGTCGAGACCGCGATTAAGCTCTGCCGGCGCTGGGGCTACACGAAGAAGGGGGTGCCGGAAGGCAAGGCCGAGATCATCGTTTGCGACGGCAACTTCCACGGCCGGACCACGACCATCGTCGGGTTCTCGTCCGAGAAGTTGTACAACGATGGGTTCGGACCATTCACGCCCGGGTTCCGGATGATTCCGTACAACGACGTCGCCGCTCTGGAGAAGGCCATCACTTCGGACACGGTGGCGTTCCTGGTCGAGCCGATACAGGGCGAGGCCGGAATCAAGGTGCCGAAGGATGGGTTCCTGAAGGCGGCCCGCGAAGTCTGCACCGGGAACAACGTTCTCTTGATGACCGATGAGATTCAGACCGGGCTGGGCCGCACCGGCCGCCTGTTCTGCTATGAGTACGACGGCGTCAAGCCCGACGTGCTGATTGTGGGCAAGGCGCTGGGCGGAGGTTGTTACCCGGTTTCCGGCGCGTTGGCATCGAAGGAGCTGATGTCGGTTTTCACGCCGGGCAACCATGGCTCGACCTTTGGCGGCAACCCGCTGGCCTGCGCCGTGGGCAAGGCGGCGGTCGAGGTCATCGTCGAGGAGAAGTTGCCGGAGAATTCGTACAAGATGGGTGAGTACCTGCGGAGCGAGCTGGCGAAGCTGAACTCGCACCACGTCGCGGAAATCAGGGGCAAGGGTCTGCTCATCGGCGTGGACATCCGGTCCGAGTCCGGGCCGGCGCGCGGATTCTGCGAGAAGCTGATGGAGCTTGGCATACTTGCCAAGGAGACCCACGGCACGGTCATCCGCTTTGCCCCACCGCTCATCATCACGAGGTCGGATGTGGATTGGGCCCTTGAGCGAATCGCCCAGGTCCTGAAGTAGCTGTCTGGATGCCGAGGCCGGGGCGGGTGATATCCCGTCCCGGCCACTCGTTGAGTGCGCTATCCTTGACTTCCAGCGTCAGCTAGCCTATAAATTCACGTGCGTTTGCTCTCCATCCACAACTCGGCAGACCTGAAATGGGAACTTGCTGCTGTCGGCTCCGACCCGCAGTGCTGGCCGATATTCCTGGCCAAGAGCCGGGTCGCCGCAATCAAGATCGAAGGCCTCTCGACTGCCGGTGCCAACATCCTGAAGCAGACCGCGATTGCCTGCGGCGGCGACTGTGCCGTGAACCGGGCCATTGTCTCGGGCCGGGTCAGGCACGCCGACGCGGTGCTGTTCGTGACGATGCGGCAGTTGCGGGTACTTCTCAGCCGGCTGGCGTCGCAGCCCGAGTGCGTCGCACGTCTGGTCCCCGAGTTGGTTGAGCTGAGCGGACGTATATTGCTGCCGGCGCGTTTCGTCAAGCTGGGACGAAGGGCGATTGACCTGGGCAGCCGGACCCACGTGATGGGCATACTCAACGTCACGCCCGACTCGTTCTCGGACGGCGGTCGGTTCCTTGAACCCTCGACCGCGCTCGACCACGCTGTCGCGATGGCCGAGGAGGGCGCTGACTTCATCGACGTCGGCGCCGAGTCAACCCGGCCGGGCTCGCGGTCGGTCCCGGCAAAGGAGCAGCTGGCGCGGCTGCTGCCGGTGTTGCGCGCCGTGAAGAAGAGGGTCAAAGTGCCGGTGTCGGTCGATACTACCAGCGCGGCTGTCGCGCAGGCGGCGCTACACGAAGGTGCGGACATCGTGAACGACGTCTCGGCCCTTGCCGGCGACCGGCGCATGCCCGCGGTTGTGGCGCGAGCCGGCGTCCCTTGTATACTGATGCACATGAAAGGCAAACCCCGAACCATGCAGCAGAACCCGGAGTACCCGGACCTGATGGCCGAGGTCGTCGGGTACCTCGCGGCGGGGCTCGAGCGGGGAGAGAAGGCCGGTATCAAGCGCACTCAGATGCTTGTTGACCCGGGCATCGGGTTCGGCAAGACCGTGGCGCACAACCTCGAAATCCTGCGCCGGCTGGCAGAACTTGGGTCGCTGGGCACGCCGGTAGTGGTCGGTCCTTCCCGCAAGCGATTCATCGGCGCGGTATCGGACGCGCCCCCGGGCGAGCGGCTCGAAGGGACCATTGCCGCCTGCGTGCTCGCAGCGGCAAGCGGTGCGAACGTCCTGCGCGTCCACGACGTCAAACCGGTAGTGAAGGCTATCAAGCTGGCCGATGCCATCGAACTGAGGAGCTAGTTGCTCTCATTCATCAGGTTCCGCTGGGTCGATGCCTTTGACATCCTGCTCGTCGCCCTGCTCGCCTACTACTTCCTGCGTTTCCTGAAGGGCACCCGCGCCATCCGGATGCTCTACGGGCTTTTCGTCCTCGTGGCGGTGTCGTTCCTCGCCCGCTGGCTCGACTTGAAGGCGCTCGGCCTGATCGTCAACTCGCTGACCACGGTCTGGATCGTGGCGTTCGTCATCATCTTCCAACCCGAAATCAGGAACATCCTGTCCCGGTTCGGACGCTACCGGCCCCTGCGATTCCTGCTCAAACATGGCGCTGACGCTGCCGCCATCGATGAAATCGTCGACGCAGCGGCGCAGATGAAGGACCACAAGACCGGCGCGCTCCTTGTCATCGAGCATGACATCGGCCTGCGCGAGTACATTGAGACCGGTACGCGGGTCGAGGCGCGGGTCTCGGCTTCGCTCCTCGTATCGTTGTTCACCCCGCCGGCGCCGCTGCACGACGGGGCGGTCATCATAGCGGCCGGCCAGATCATCGCCGCCGGCTGCACCCTGCCGCTGAGCGAGGAGCGGTATGTCGAAGGCGCGCTCGGGATGCGCCACCGGGCCGGTTTGGGCATCGCGACCGTAACCGACGCCATCGCCATAATCGTCTCCGAAACCACTGGCAAGATAAGCTTCGCCAGCCGCGGCGCACTGCTGTCCGGGTTGACCCCGTCCCAGCTGAAGTACAACATCCAGCAGGCGCTGGCCACGGAGCTCTGAGCCGTGAACGAGCGACGGGTCCGGCTGTTCGTGTTCGGCGCGGTGTTCGCCGTCGTGCTCGGGGTCTACTACTACAGCGCCGCCCCGACCGCGGCGTTCTGGGACTGCAGCGAGTTGATTGCTGCGTCGTTCACGATGGGTGTCCCGCACCCGCCGGGTACGCCGCTGTTCGTGGCCCTGGGCCGCATCTTCTCGATGCTGCCTGTGGCGAGGGAGATCGCGTTTCGCATCACCTTGATACCGGTGCTGTTCGGGGCCTTCTCCTGCGGGCTCATCTACCTCATTGTCATCAAGCTCATCGCGCTCTATGCCAGTGCGGAGCGCCGTTACGACAAATGGCTCCCGCACGTGGCCGGGGCCTTTGCCGGGCTGGCGTGCGCGTTTGGCTATTCGTACTGGGACAACTGCGTAGAAGCCGAGGTCTACGGCCCGTGCGTCGTTGTCGCGCTATCGGTATTGTACATGGCCCTGGTGTGGCGGGACCGCATCAAACAGGCGGCGGCCGACAACCGCCTGATACTGGCAGCTGTTTTCCTGCTCTTCCTTTCCACCGGCATCCACTTCACGCCGATGATGACCGTTTTCGCGGTGCTGGTTTTCGCGATGGTGGTGGACCGTGAGTCGGTACTGCAGCTGAGGATCTTTGAGCTGGTCGCTGGTTATCTGGTCATCCTCACCATGGCCGAGCTGGGCTTTTCCGTCGGCACGTTCATTGCCGTGCCGCTGATGCTTGGGGCCGCTTGGTACGGAATCAGGGTGATGGAGCGTTCCACCCATACGAGGTCGGTGTTCTACGGTCTGGGCCTGGTCTTCCTGGTGTTCGTCATCGCCTACGTGGCGGCGGGGAACAAGGTAATGGACGATACGGTATTGTTCCTTGCTTCACCGACCGTGGCGTTCATCGAGCGGTGGGTGCAGTCGCCAATACTGCTGATACTGCTGGTGGCCGGGTACGGCGGATACCTCTACTGGCTTCACCGGCAGGGGAGGTTGAGCCCGAAGTACGTCGGCCTGATGCTGGGGCTCGTCTTCCTTGCCGGCACGGTCCAGTTCATCATGCTCATCCGCGCCAAACTCGGCCCGAGCATCAACGAAGTGAATCCGTCGACCTGGCGGGATTTCGTCAGCGTGCTGAAGCGAGAGCAGTACGACCCGATGAAATTGCTGCCGCGCAAGACCCAGTTCCTGACCGAGAACGACTGGCGAATGAACCAGAACCCGCAGTTCAGCGTGCTCGTCGCCTACTTCGAACAGGTCAAGTACTATGTGCGCTACTTCTTCTGGCAGTGGGGGAACGCGCGGTTCTTCGACATCTTCCTGCACATCGGCTGGCAGGCGATCTTCGGCCTGATACCGCCGCTCTTGGGGCTCTGGGGCATGTGGCATCAGTTCAAGAAGGAGAAGCGGTCCTTTGTCCTCATCTTCGTTGCCTTCCTCGTTGCGTCGGTCGGCCTCATCACCTACCTGAACCTGAAGTACTCGCCCTCGGACCCGCGGGGTGGCGACCCGACCCAAGGCAGGCTCGGGTACCTTGAGGTGCGCGAACGTGACTACTTCTTCGCGTTCTCGTTCGTGTTCTACACCATCTTCGTCGGCGTCGGGGCTTACGCGTTCCTGCGCACGGTGATTGACCGGCTGCGATTCAGACAGGCCCCGGCGTATGTTCTGTCCGGCGCCCTGCTCGCGTTCGGGTTCGTGCCGATGCTCCTGAACTACCCTGATGTCACGCGCCGCGGCAACTGGATTCCGGCCGAATACGGGTACAACATGCTCGTTTCCTGCCCGGGCGAGCACGCGGTGATCTTCACCAACGGCGACAACGACACCTTCCCGCTCTGGTTCATGCAGACCGTACCCTCGCGGATAGCCGGCTACGACCCGAAGTTCGGCAAAAACGTCCAGGTCGGGATCCTCTCGCTGTTGAACACGAGCTGGTACTGCAAGCAGCTGAAGCGCCGGGGTGCCCCGATCTCGTTCACCGAGGCGGAGATCGACCGGCTGCCGCGTGGGTTCGTCGGCAAGAACAACCGCACTTTCTTGCTCGAGAACATAATGATCCGGGACATGGTGGCGACCGCGGGCGGGGTCAAGCTGAAGTGGCCCGATGACTACGCCTCGTCAGCCGAGGAGTACATGGCCAAGGTATTCGGTTCGGGCTACCACGCCCAGACGCCGGTCTACTTCGCGACCACGGTCGCGCCCCGCAGTCTGCAGGACGTGAGGTCGCATCTGCGGCTCGAAGGACTGGTCTACCGGGTCGTCTCCGAAGTCGGGGGCGAGCAGGTGGACGTGACGAGAAGCCGGTATCTGATCGACTCCGTATACAGCATGAAGTCGATTCTCGACCCTCGTGTTCACAAGGACAAGACCACGAGGGGTTTGCTACTGACCTACGCGGCGACGTTCATGGGCATGGCCAACCAGTACCGGCGTCAGAATCGTCCACAGGACGCCGAGCACGTTCTCGGCCTTGCCAGCGGGCTCGAGCTGAGCCGAGACCGCAAGATGACGATTCTCTATCACCTCTCGAATTCCGCGCTGGAGAACGGTCACTTTGACCGGGCTCTGTCCGCGCTCGATACCATCCGGGCGCTCGGGTTCAGACAGCCGGAATTCGCCATACGTCGCGGCGCCGCGTACGAAGGCAAGGGCGACTACAAGAAGGCCGAGTCGGCCTACCTCGAGGCGGTGAGCGGAGACCCGGGCCGGTCCGAGTTCGTGCAGACGCTGGTCCGCCTCTACCTCGACAAGCTCCGCGACACGGCCAAAGCCAAGGCTCTCCTCGAGCTGTGGCTGCGCCGGGCACCGGCCGATTCAGCGGCCGCTGGCCAGCTCCACCAGCTTTCGTAGGACGGTTCCCGGTCGCCCGACCGGGCGCGCCTGATTTGACTCCCTTCGGTTCCCTCTATAATATCAGCCTGCGTGAATGGTCCAAAGAATGTGGTCGCGGGCGCAGGTGCCCTGTACCTGGCCCCTTGAAGCCCTGAACCCTTGAACCCTTTCTGCTACCGGAGGCTCGCCAGATGAACGACCGAAGAATTCGCATCATCCTCTTCGCCGCGGTGTTTGCCGTCGTGCTGGTCGCCTACCTCTCCAGTGTTGCGCCGACCGCAGCGTTCTGGGACTGCGGCGAGTTGATTGCGACGGCCTGCATAATGGGAGTTCCCCACCCGCCCGGTACGCCGCTTTTCGTTGCCATCGGTCGCATCTTCTCGATGCTGCCGACCAGCCCTGAATACGCCTTCAGGATAAATCTCATCCCGGTCCTGTTCGGCGCCTTCTCGTGCGGGCTCATCTACCTGCTCGTTCTCAAGCTGATCTCGCTCTACGCGAAGCCGGAACGCCGGTACGACAAGTGGCTGCCTCACGTGGCGGGAGTGTTCGGCGCGCTCTGCTGCGCGTTCGCGTTCTCCTACTGGGACAACTGCGTCGAGGCCGAGGTCTACGGCCCATGCGTGGTCGTCGCCCTGTCGGTGCTCTACATGGCTCTGGTCTGGCGTGACCAGCTCCAGCGCACGGGCGGCGACAACCGCCTGATACTGGGCGCTATCTTCCTGCTCTTCCTTTCCACCGGCATCCACTTCACGCCAATGATGACCGTTTTCGCGGTGCTGGTTTTCGCGATGGTGGTGGACCGCGAGGCGGTCCTGCAGCTCAGGATCTTTGAACTGGTCGCCGGGTACCTGGTGATACTGACGATGGCTGAACTGGGGCTCAGCGTCGGCACGTTCATTGCCGTGCCGCTGATGCTTGGGGCCGCTTGGTACGGAATCAGGGTGATGGAGCGTTCCACCCATACGAGGTCGGTGTTCTACGGTCTGGGCCTGGTCTTCCTGGTGTTCGTCATCGCCTACGTGGCGGCGGGGAACAAGGTAATGGACGATACGGTATTGTTCCTTGCTTCACCGACCGTGGCGTTCATCGAGCGGTGGGTGCAGTCGCCAATACTGCTGATACTGCTGGTGGCCGGGTACGGCGGATACCTCTACTGGCTTCACCGGCAGGGGAGGTTGAGCCCGAAGTACGTCGGCCTGATGCTGGGGCTCGTCTTCCTTGCCGGCACGGTCCAGTTCATCATGCTCATCCGCGCCAAACTCGGCCCGAGCATCAACGAAGTGAATCCGTCGACCTGGCGGGATTTCGTCAGCGTGCTGAAGCGAGAGCAGTACGACCCGATGAAATTGCTGCCGCGCAAGACCCAGTTCCTGACCGAGAACGACTGGCGAATGAACCAGAACCCGCAGTTCAGCGTGCTCGTCGCCTACTTCGAACAGGTCAAGTACTATGTGCGCTACTTCTTCTGGCAGTGGGGGAACGCGCGGTTCTTCGACATCTTCCTGCACATCGGCTGGCAGGCGATCTTCGGCCTGATACCGCCGCTCTTGGGGCTCTGGGGCATGTGGCATCAGTTCAAGAAGGAGAAGCGGTCCTTTGTCCTCATCTTCGTTGCCTTCCTCGTTGCGTCGGTCGGCCTCATCACCTACCTGAACCTGAAGTACTCGCCCTCGGACCCGCGGGGTGGCGACCCGACCCAAGGCAGGCTCGGGTACCTTGAGGTGCGCGAACGTGACTACTTCTTCGCGTTCTCGTTCGTGTTCTACACCATCTTCGTCGGCGTCGGGGCTTACGCGTTCCTGCGCACGGTGATTGACCGGCTGCGATTCAGACAGGCCCCGGCGTATGTTCTGTCCGGCGCCCTGCTCGCGTTCGGGTTCGTGCCGATGCTCCTGAACTACCCTGATGTCACGCGCCGCGGCAACTGGATTCCGGCCGAATACGGGTACAACATGCTCGTTTCCTGCCCGGGCGAGCACGCGGTGATCTTCACCAACGGCGACAACGACACCTTCCCGCTCTGGTTCATGCAGACCGTACCATCACGAGTCGCCAAGTATGACCCGACGTTCGGCAAGAACGTGGCGGTCGCGAACCTGTCGCTGCTCAATACCAACTGGTACTGCAAGCAGCTCAAACGCTGGGGCGCGCCGATCTCGTTCACCGAGTCGCAGATCGACAAGCTGCCTCAGGGCTTTGTCGGCAAGGACAACCGCACCTACCTGCTCAAGGACATCATGATGCGCGACATCGTCGCGACGAGCGCGGGCATCAAGTTGAAATGGCCCGACGACTACGGGTGCACACCCGAGGAGTACCGGGCGAAGGTCTTCACCGCGAGCTACAACCCGCGCACGCCGGTCTACTACGCCACCACCGTTTCCCGTGACAACTTGGAGGAGGTCGAGTCGCACCTTCGCCTCGAAGGCCTGGTCAACCGCGTGGTCCCGGAACAGGGCGCAAACCAGGTTGACGTCGAGAAGACACGGCACCTGCTGTATGACGTGTACGTGATGAACTCGATGCTCGACCCCAAGGTCCGGAAGGACGAGAACACGCGCGGGCTCTTGATCAACTACGCGGCCAGCTACCTGTCACTGGCCAGTGACTACCAGAAGAAGAATCAGACCGTCGAGGCTGAGGAAGTCATCGAGAAGGCGCTGAGCTTCGACCTCGACAAGGCCCGAAAGGTCCCGTTGTTCTACCACGCATCGCTGTTCGCGATGCTGAACGGCGGGTACGACCGGGCCTTGGGCTACCTCGACTCTATCGAGCTACGGGGCTACAGTGACCCGGAATTGTCCTTGCGGCGTGGCTATGCGTATCAGGGAAAGGGCGACTTCGTACAGGCCGAGGCGGCCTATCGCCTGGCAGTGACCCAGGATCCGTCCCGGCCCGATCCGGTCCAGGCGCTCTACCGGCTGTACCTCGATGACCTGCACGATACGGCCAAGGGGCGGCTGCTGATGCAGCAGTGGCTCCAGCGCGCGCCGAACGACTCAGTCGCAGTCAAACTGCTCAAGGAAATATCCTGAGGAGAATTTCCAATTCCTAATTGCCAATGTCTAGTCATGCCCGAAATGGGGATAATGACCAAGGGACCTGCACCTTTGTCGCTTGGGCATTGGGGCTTGATTTGGAATTAGGAATTCGCCATTAGTCATTCCCCCGCTCCATGCACGAGCTTTCCATCACCCGCTCGCTGCTCGACCAGGCACTGGCTGAAGCAGACAAGCACGGCGCTAAGCGCATAGGCCGAATCCGGCTGCTGCTGGGCGAAGGTGGCGGCGTCGTGCCGGACTGCGTCCGGTTCTACTTCGACGAGATGAAGAAGGGCACGGCGGCGGCCGAAGCGGGGCTTGAGTTCAAGAGGGTGCCGCTGCGCATCCGTTGCCCCAAGTGCGGCGCCGAGTGGGGCACGGGACATGACCGAAAAACGGGGACTGTCCCGCGCCAAGTCCGACGCAGGCGCTCCGAGGGACTGTCCCCTGATTTCCCGGAATCGTGTCCCAAGCCTCTCCCGGAAGGACAGGAGTCAGAGCTTGATGCTTCCATCTTCGAGGGTATGTGCGCCTGCAACGCCGGCGGCGAGGTCGTCTCGGGGCAGGAACTGGTCATAGAGTCAATCGATGTTGACTGAGAGCAGGGAGCAGGGCCGGGTCCTTTCCGCAATTCTGACTTCTGTATTCTGCATTCTGACTTCCGCATCCGCCTCGGGAGTGTGGCACGGGGTCTACCATGACGGTCCTATCTCGGTCCACATCACGCCCAACCAGAAGTCCTTCGGTGTCGGCGATACGTTCCGCCTCGCAATCACGGCAACCAACACGAGTGACCGCGACCTGCTCATGAAGCGGGATTGGAAAGAACAACTGGTGCTCTACCACATCCATCCCACGACCGGTGAGCAAATCGAGTGGCCCGGCCAACTCCTCACAGCGACGTGGATGGATTCGAGCGACGTGGTCCGGCTGAAGTCGAACCAGAGCTACACGGTGAACCGGTACATCCGGGTGTGGATTCCGGAAGACGTCTCTACCTTTCAGTTCCGGCTCAAACT
>CAYOCZ010000043.1:0-14353 GCA_964402475.1 uncultured bacterium
ATGCCCTACCATACTACTGGTTGGTGTTACTGGAGTAAAGGACATACCCCCATGCCCGCAACATCCGGCCTTCGGTTGGCGTCTTACTAGTGTAGCTACGCAAAAGGAGCTGACATGAATAGTAGACTGTGCATTTCACTTGCGACGGTCGGCCTCCTGCTGGCCGGCATCGGGTGTCGAGTCCCCGCAGCCAAGGGGCCGAAGGTGATATCCATGGACAGGAAGGTCGAGCTTGGGCGGGCGGAGTCCACGCAGGTTTTGGTCGCCATCGGCATAGGCAAGCTGAGCATCTCGGGCGGTGCCGAGGGCGCGCTGGACGCCCGATTCGACTACGAGATACCGGAGTGGAAGCCCGTGGTGACCTACGAGGTGGAGAAGGGCCTCGGCCGGTTGGCAATCAGGCAACCCGACTCCAAGGTCGGGGCGAAGACCGACGTCCGGTATGATTGGGACCTCAGGCTACCGTGCAAGGTGCCGACCGACCTCGCCATCGAGATGGGAACGGGCAAGGTCAAACTCGATACGCGGGGAGTGAGCCTGCGCCACCTGAAAGTGGCAGTCGGCGTCGGTGAGGGGAACGTAGACCTCTCCGACGTCACGACCGACCTCACGGCAGAGGTCGAGGCTGGAATCGGCAAGCTCGTGCTGCTGGTGCCGACCGACGTAGGAGTCAGAGTCAAGGCCGACGGTATCGGCAAGGTACATGCCGCGGACCTGACCCGTGACGACGAAGGCTGGACAAACGCCGCGTGGGGCAAGTCGAAAACGTCTATCGGTGTAGACGTATCAGGCATCGGCGAGGTCGAGATCCAGACCGTATCGAAGCAGACTATCTAGCCTGAATGCAGTAGGCGATTCCTGACGCGCGGTTGCCCGGTTGACAATCGTCCCCGCGAGTCCTAGAATCGGGCCATGCCCGAGCCAACGGGCCGGGCCGAAGGACCTGTTCGCAGGAACTACATGGGAGACTATCTGACTGGAGGAGAACAATGAGAAATACAGCATTGGCGCTCATGGCCTGCCTGCTGGGCACGGCCGCGGGCCTTGCCCAGGACACTCTCTGGGTCAGAAGACTGGACCTAGGTTCTGACGAATCCGGAATCGGTATCGCTTCCAGAGGGAACGCCGTCGCAGTTGCCGGCTACGCGTGGCCGAGTTCGACGCGCGACTGGCTGGTAGTGAAGCTGAACCAGTCGGGCAATACCATCTGGACCAGAACGTACGACTCCGGGGCAGACGACTGGGCCTACGACGCCTTCATTGATTCCGAGTCCAACGTCCTTGTCACCGGTTTTGCCCAAAGCTACGCAAGCACGCGTCGTTCCGGTCTGCTCCGCCCTCACGATCATGGCCAGACCTGGAAGGCCCTCGCAAGTGACCAGGTCATATATGCGTTGACCGCCAAGTACGACTCGGCCGGTGACCTCAAATGGCTCAGGACCGACACCAATTGCCTGGCCATCGGGATAGCGGCCGACTCGGCAGGCAACTCGTACGTCTCAGGCACACATGTCACCGACATGGACATGGACCTGTGGCTGACCAAGCTCGACCCGTCGGGCGAGACTATCTGGACCAGGACTTTCAACTTCGCGCCGGCCGAAATCGGGTATCGCCTGGCCCTTGACGCATCAGGAAACATCGCAGCGTGCGCCTATATCGGCGACTTCGAGACCTTCGACTGCCTGACCCTGAAGCTCACGCCCGGCGGCGATACCATCTGGACCCGGGTATACGACCGCAACGCCATCGACGCCCCCTGCGGCCTGGCAATTGACCCGAACGGCAACATCGTTGTTGCAGGTATGACCAGCAAGGATACCACGAGCGACGCGCTGGTCCTGAAGTACGACTCGAGCGGAGTGCTGGTCTGGAACGAGGTCTTCGACTTCGACGTGGATGATGGCGTGACCGGCGCGGCCTGTGACTCGGCCGGCAACGTCTACGTCGCGGGATACACGGGCGCCGACGGTGTGTACGACTGCCTCACCATGAAGCTGGACTCGACGGGCGATATGCTATGGACCGCGACCTACGGCGGCTCGGGCGACGACGGAGCCAGTGACGTCGCCTGCGACGATGTCGGTAATCCCATCGTCACCGGCTGGACGACCGACTCGATAACCTTCGGCTATGACCTCTTGACCGCCAAGTACAGTCCCTTCACCGGCATCGCCGAATCGCGCCGCTCCGACCTGGGCCCGGTCCGCACGCGCAGCACCATCACCGCCGCGCCGGACTTCGTCCTGTCAGTACCTTGCTCCGGCCGCTACGACATCAGGCTTTGCGACCTCATGGGCCGATCCAGAGAGCAGATATTCTGCGGCCACCTGAGTCAAGGCGCGCATCGCTTCTCACTTGCGGGACGGCCGGCAGGCCACTTCTTCGTGAGGGTGGCCGCGCCGGACGGCGGAATCTCCTGTCAAAGGCTGGTGCTGGTGAAGTGAGCTTCCTACCAGCCCGGTCGTAGGCGCAGGTGACACGGCAGGCAATTCCTGACGCGCGACGCTGGCCTGGTAGATCAACGTAGGACGGCAATCGACTATTGACTCTGGTTTGCTGCGCACCTAGACTGTCGCGCTGAGGTGCAGGACGCTTCGGCTGAGAATCTGCCGGACGTTAGATTTCCCTCCGACGACGGAGGAAAGGAGTTTGGCTATGAAGACTGTAGTCAGTACTGCTCTGGCCATCCTGGCCGCGGTGGCGTTCGCGGACTGGACGAGCATCGGGCCCGATGGCGGACCCGTCTACTGCGGCGCAGTCGTGCCGACCAACCCGCCAACCGTGTGCGTCGCCGCGACGAGCTCCGGTGCGCCGTTGCTCAAGACGACAGACGGTGGCGCGAACTGGCAGCCGGCTGGCGCGGCCTTGAGCAACTACCCCCACGTGCTCCTGCCGCACCCGACTGACAACAACACGCTCTACGGCGTGGTCAGCTCGCGCTTCTACCGCACCACCGATGTCGGCGTCACCTGGACCCAGCACTCACTCGGCTCCAATACCTATGGCAACGACATCGCGATTAACCCGTTGAACCCGGAAGTCATCTACGTCGCCGGCTACAGGTACGACTCGGCGTGGAGGATAACATCGCTCAAGAGCACCAGCGGCGGCCAGTCCTGGGTCGCGACGCAGGTCGACACATTCCCCAGCACCTCGGTCTACGCGGTGGCGATTGATCCGGTAGACACCAACGTCGTCTACGTCGGCGCGCGCATCGATACCTTCACCGTCGTCTTCAAGTCCACCGACTGCGGAGCCTCCTGGACGCCGTCGAACCTCCCGGGCAACCTGTACCACGTCTACTCGCTCTATGTCAGCCCGGCCGACCACAACACCCTCTTTGCCGGCACGCTCTACGGGGTCTGCCGCTCCACCGACGCCGGCGAAACCTGGACCCGCCAGAGTACCAACACCTACAACTACCGCATTACCTCTGTGCCGGGCAACCCGGACGTCATGTACTCGGCGGCGTACTCGCGGGTCTACCGTTCGACCGACGCCGGCCTAACCTGGACCGCGTGTGGTGCCGGCATCAAGGGCACTACGGTCCGAACAGTGCTTACCGTTCCGGGCGAATCGAGCACGGTCTACTGCGGTTCAACCGCCGGTATGTTCAAGTCCACCGACTACGGCGCGACCTGGAACGAGGTCAACCACGGCATCCGAATCGGCAAGATACCGGTCGTCGCGTTCGACCCGGGCTCACCGGGCACCGCGTTCGCCGAGGTCGTTGACAACGACATCTTCAAGACCACCGACGACGGCACGACCTGGGCGCCCCAGAACTCACCTCTCTCTTGCGGCAACGTCTGCAACATCCTGTTCGAACCCGACGACCCGCAACGCATCTGGATGCTCGAAGCATCCGGCTGAGGTGCCGCCGAGCTCTTCAGGAGCACCAACGGCGGCGCCGATTGGACAACAATTGAAAGCTGGATGAACGACGGTGGCTTCATGGCCATCTCTCCCCTCGACCCGGCCCGCATCTGCTACGCCGGCAACGTCTACAACTCAGGCTACTACTTCGGCGTATCGCACTCATCGGACGGCGGTAGCACATGGGAGCATGACACCATAGCGCTCGGCTCGCGCGGCTGGGCGGTTGCGTTCGACGGTGTGGATACCAACCGCATCTATGTCGGCGGCGATTCGGCCTACAGCTACCCGTGCCTGCTCATCTCGACCGACCTCGGCACGACCTGGACGCAGAGCCGCGCCGGACTGGCTGGAGTGGTGTATGCGCTGATGACCATACCGGGCGACGGCCAACTCGTGTACGCCGGCACCAACAGCGGGGTATACATCTCGACCGACGCGGGCGCGACGTGGGAGCCTACAACACTGACGCGGTCGGTCCGCACGCTCGTCTGCGACCCGGCCCACCCGCAGGACATGTTCGCCGGCACATACGGCTACGGCGTCTACGCCTCGACCGACGGCGGCACGACCTGGACCCAGATGAATGATGATCTGACGTGCAACAAGGTGCTGATGCTGGCCCTGCGTCCCGGCGCCGAGAACACCATCTACGCCGGTACTGAGGGCGGCTCGGTATTCAAGACTACGCTGGCAACCGGCGTATCGTCTCCCTCGTCCCTCGTCCCGCGCCCCTCGTCCCTCGTCATATCCCCCAACCCCTGCCGTGAATTCACGAACGTCAGCTTTGGCTCCTCCCTCCTTTCTCATCGGTCTTCCCTATCCCTCTACGACGCATCCGGGCGCCTAGTTTGTTCCTTCGAAGTGGGTGCTTCTGCTTCCCTCGAAATTCGGACGTCGGGACTGAAGCCTGGCGCCTACTTCGCCAGGCTGACGGGCCCTGCGCAAACCCACACCGCCCGTCTGACTGTGGCCAAATAGGACCGGGCGACCTCTGTTGCCGGCTCACCGTCTCGGTGAGCCGGCTCTCTTTCGCGGCAGTACGGCACCGGTGCATCTCGGGATGATGGTAACGCTGCCTGGCAGTGTCAGACCAGGCATCGCACGTAACTCGGACGGGATCAACTTCTGGATTGACAGACGACGGCGGAAGCGCCATTATACATTGCAGCGCTGCGACAAGTTCGCTGCAGATGCTGCGGGACCTAAGAAAGCGGGCTTCGGCCACGTCGTGTTCTGTCACAAGTCGAGACCGAGGACTGCCGAAAGGCTGCGAAACCAGTCGTCCGGTGAGAGCGCGGCCACGGCAGGGCGAGGACGGTTTCGTCTCACCCTTGTGGCCACAGACCAGGCCGTTGCCTCGGTCAGGCACCCTTGAGTGGGACGTCAGGTCGTCTGACTGAACGACAGGCACGTCCCAAGAACGTCACCGGTGGCGACTGAGCCACCCGAGGAGGACGAGATGAAGCGCTCTTCAGCTGTTGTCGTCGCCCTGGTCGCGGTCGCCTGCTGGGCGGTCTCGACTCAGGCGGCATGGATTAGCGGCACCAAATGGAACATAGATACGCGGATGTTCGCCGACATCGACTCCGCGGACGACTTCGAGATGTACATCGGGGGAGCACTAAAAGACGATATCATCGACGAGGACCGCGGCGGCTGGCCAGGTTGGGCAGCAGTGGACCTCCCGGGGGGAGGGTGCAAGGTTCACTGGTCAGGCCGTAGCGTTGGCCCGGGTGAAAGAACTCATCAAGGAGTCGCTGTGGACCCTGCCGCCAAGGGAGCCTACGTTTATGAGATCACCTGGACTCTGGGCGGCGAGATAGTCGGAGGGCTCGAGTTCCTCGACTTCTGGCAGGGAGGTGGAGCGAGTTGTGCAGTGGGACACCGCCTGGAGATCCCGAGTTCAAGCCTGACCAGCGACGGCGATTCACTGTACATCAAGCGAAGTTGGGCGCGGACAACCTACCGGTTCTCACTTGACTCCATGGTTCCAGGGAACAACCAACTCGAAGGGTTGGCATGGACTACCATAGACGCTGAGTCAATTCCGGTGGCGCCCGGCGAAAGCGCGAAATACGAGGTCCAGACGGTTGCGGGCGATTCGACTATTCTGATGCGGTACAAGATGTGGGGCCGCGGCTACGGCGAACGCCTACTCGAAATGGTCTCGGCCGTGGATTGCTCCACCGAAAGCGGCGTAGTCGAATCCAACTCAGCGACGGGCCGGGACGCCCACCCACTCCGTATCGCTCCCAATCCTTCAGCCGGTCACGCGACGATCCGCTACTCCGTTCCCGTGGCCGGCGTCATCAGCCTGGAACTCTGCGACATCACCGGCACGTTGGTGACAACGCTTGCTGGCGGGTATCACGATGCAGGCCACTACCGGCGAACGCTGGCAGCGGGAGGCGGCGAGAAAGCACTTGGCCGCGGCGTGTACTTCCTGAACTTCGAAACGATGGACCATCGGAGAACTGAGAAACTCGTCATTAGGTGAGACTGCAGCCGCTGAAATGGTGAGGCGGCTCTCCCCTCGCCCTTCCGGCCACCGGACCGGACGACAGCCTCGAGCTGGCAACTTGAACCGGGACGCCGAGTGGCCCGACGGATGAGAAGGTGGGTCCCATAGACGTCACGGGTGGCGACTCCGCCCGCCCGCCTGACGATTCTGGACTAGCGTCCGACAAAGCAGAGGCCGGCAGGCGAAACGCCTGCCGGCCTTCATTCGGTTGAAGCTAAGCCTACTCCGCCTTCACGACCTTGCTGGTGAGAGTCACGCCGTCGGCAATCAGCCGCACGAAGTACGCTCCCTCGGCTACAGCTCTGCCGTGCTGGTCGGTGCACTTCCAGACCGCGGTGTGATAACCTGCCTGGCTGGCGCCCGAGGCGACAACCCGGACCAGTCTGCCGCAGGCATCGTGCACCTCAAGTCGCACGTACGTAGCCCTTGGCAGGCCGTATTGGATTGCCACGCGTCCCGCGAACGGACCGTTGCCGCCTAGCGTCACGGTCTTCGGTATCCCAAGGACCGGTTCGGCGGCAATGATGCCTACGTCCGTGACCTGGACCGAGTCGTACATGGCGTCGTTGGTCGGGTGCACGTCCCCAACCATTGCCGTTGAGCACATGACGCTGAACGTGCCCACCACGCTCAGGATACAGGGTTTGAACGTCACCATGGAGTCGTTCGTCATCACCGTATCCTCGTAGAACGCGCCGATACGGAAGACGACTGGGAAGCTGTCGGTAGTGTTGCCGAAGTTCCGCAACGTGGCGGAAGGAACCACAACCGTATCCTGCGACACGATCCCCGTGGGCGCAGTGATACTCAGGGCACCGACATCGTGGACGAGTCGGAAGATGGTCTTATCCACCCGATCGTTCGCCGGATCCTGGTCGCCGGCCAGCATGGTGTTGCACCGGGCAGTAATACTCCCGCGGAACGGCACGGTGTAGTCGGCAAACGTGACTTCGAGCGAGTCGCCGGCAGCGAGAGAGTCTACCTGCACCGTGTCAGCGTAGTAGGTGCTGCCGATTCTCACCCTTACTGGGAATGACTGCACTACGAGCCCGAAGTTGCGGACCCAAACCTTGACCGGAACGACGCTGCCGGAATCAACCGTGTCAGGCGGCGCAGTGAAGCGCACAGCGCCAACGTCCGCGTTGCGGATGATGACATTCACCGAGTCGGAACGCATGTCGTTGCCCGGCAGCGGGTCGCCGGCCAGCGCCGTCGAGCATCGGGTCGTGAGCATGCCGACCGGCTCCGCCGTCCAGTCAGCAAACGTCACGAGCAGCGAGTCGAGCGAACCAAGGTCGGTAACCTGCTGGGTATCGACGTACGTGCCGACGGTGAAGATGGCCGGGAACGAAATCGTGTCGGTGCCGAAGTTCCGCACCATCGCCTGCGGTGCGAACACTGCACCCGAATCAACCAAACCGCGCGGGGCGACGACACGCATCACCCCGGCGTCTTCCGGGACGACCTGCACCGTGCACGAGTCCTGGGCCAGATTGTTCTCCGGGTACACGTCGTTGTCGTATGCGGTGGTGCATGAAACGGCGAAGCTGCCCAGCGTGTCTGCGGTCCAGTCGGCGAAGTCGACCACCCGCGACTCGCCTGCCGGGAGACGGCGGACGTACTCGGTATCGGCGTAGATCGCGCCGATGCGGAATATGGCCCAGAAGCTAGCTCTATTGGTGCCGTAGTTGGTCAGCTTTGCCTGGGGTGTGATAGTCAACCCGTAGTTGATGATTCCGACCGGCGCGATAATCTGGTCTGCGCCCACGTCGCGGACGCGGACGTTGAAGTCACGGCTGATGCGGTCGTTGGCCGTGCTCTCATCCACGGACAGCGCGGTCGAACACGCAGCCGTCGTTAAGCCGCGCTGGAGCGCGGTCCAGTCGGTGAAGGTGACGGTGACCGAGTCGCCCGGACTGAGGTCTACGACGTCCGTAGTATCCACATAGTCGGGGGTAATCGAGAACACCACCGGGAACGAAGCCGTGCTGTCGCCAAGGTTGATAACCACGGCGGACGGCGTACGCACCGAGCCTGAGTCTATGTTGTTTCCGGACGGCTCAACGATTATGACCGGAGCCGCGTCCCAGTCCCATGCCATCGCCGGCCCGACGATGCAAGCCACTGCAAATACAGTGGTTACGAACTTGCGCAGCGCCGCCGGCCGTTGACCGCGCGCGCTGCCGTCATCACGATACTGACATGCCATCTGTCCTCCCTGCCCTACGTTACTTCGCTGCATCGGAGCGGACCGACTGCCGCTGTCTCCAGCCTGCAGCCGGCTCCTCCTGAACCGGGACCGCCGCAGTCTTGCCTCCGCGGTCGAATGTCCCAAGCAGGTCCGCTCCTCGGAAGAGTCCTAGACACAATACACTGCATTCTCCTGCGCGCAAGCCCCGCCCGATGTCCAGGCCGACCGTGTCACGAAACCGGTCTACGCCCTGACGTCGGAGAACCTGCCCACGAACCGAAGCATGACCGGTGGTTCCTCGAGTCGCTCCTCGTCCTCAACCGGCAGGCCCGGAAAGCGGTCAAGAACCGCAGCGGCAAACAGCCCGGCCCGCATCGCCTCCGTAGCCTCGCCCCTGTCGTCGTACACGGCAGCATCTCGAACCGCGCAAGAGGGCGACCGTGCCTTGAGAATGAACCCGTTGGGTTTGTGCGTGGCAAGAAACTGCCGACAGAATGAGCGCATCTTTCGCGTCAGGTCCACGCCGGTTACGGTCTGAATCAGCCGAACCCTGCCCTCGGCCTGGACCAGCCGAATGGGGTCCCTGGGCACGGGCAGGCCCACTTCCATCTCGGGGCAGACCGGCAGGATCTCCGCGACTTTGCCGAGTTCCCGGATCAACTTCGGCACGCCTATCGCCTTCCCGTCGTACCGGCAGCGTTCGCCCAGCAGACAGCGGCTGACAACCACGACCGGGCGGGGGAAATCGCTCACTTAGACGGGGCTGCGATTTCGGCCACGACGTTCAGGCCCAGAGGCAATCCCGACACGTCCAACTCGAGGACAGCGACTTGGTACTCGGCATCGAACCGCTCCTTGATGTCGTCGGTGCGAACGGTCCGGCCGCCGACGTATGGAGAAAGCGACGACACACGTCCGGTGCCAAGCTCGCGGCCGGTCTCCGAGTCGAAGACCTTGTAGCTGTCACCGACCTTTAGGCGCCCCAGCCAGAACGATTCCACAAACATACGAACCTGCTGGCGCGCCGGACCCACTGTTATCTTGGAGTCGTCGCCCGCCGCAAGAGTCTGGCCCAGCCGGAGGTCTAGTTTGTAGACGATGCCGGCGACCGGCGACTTGAGTGTCAGTTGCTCCAGTTGGGCGCGCGCCAGTTCGGCATCGGCCCGGGCCGCCCCGAAGTTGGCCGAGTCGAGCCCGGCCGTTAGCAGGGCCTGACGGAACTCCTGCTCGGATATCCCCTTGGTCGCGTAGAGCCCGGCCGCGCGGTCATAGGCTTCGCGGCTGATAGCGTACGCCCTCTCCGCCGCGGTCGCGCGGTCGAGAGCGGCGTGGACGCGGGCCTGCTCGACCGAGCTCTCGAGGATGGCCAACGGCCGGCCCGCCTTGACCGTGTCGCCTTCACGCGCAACGAGACGCACGACTGCGCGCGGCACCTGCGCGCTGACATACACGGCGCCGCCAAAGGGCTCGATGGTACCGTAGACACGTGCGGGAGCATCGGCCAGTTTCGGCGGCACCGGCGCCGCCTTGACCGGCGATGAGCGTTTGACCGCGAACCCCACGAAGAAGACCACGACAATCACCGCCAGCCAGGTCAAGATGCTGCGAATTCGCTTGGCCACGTCAACCACCTCCTTGGGAAATCTGCCTCGTATCATAGACAATCGCGCCGTCCTCCATCTTCAGCAGCCGGTCGGCGTATGGAAACACCCGCGGGTCGTGGCTCACGAGCACGACGCCCCGGCGCGGGTCGCGTGAGAGCTTCTTCAGCGTGTCGAGCACGATGTGGCTGCTTTCGACATCCAGAGCCGAGGTTGGCTCGTCGCAGAGCAGGAGTATCGGGTCGCCGACCAGCGCCCGCGCGATGCCGACCCGCTGCTGCTGGCCGGTTGATAGCTGTTGGGGCCGCGCCGACCTGAAGTCCTGCATGCCCAGACTGGCAAGCAGGTCAACCGCCTTCTGCCGCGTCTGGACCGAAACCCGGCCGCCCTGGATGGCGGTACCGACGAGCACATTGTCCAGCACGTCAAGCGCCGGCACCAGCGCCGCCTGCTGGAAGACAAAACCGTAGCGCTGCTGGCGCAGGGTCGCCAGTTGGTCCTCGGGCACCCCGGTAACATCCTCGCCCGCAACCCATATCCGGCCGGCCGAGGGCTTTAGCACCAGCCCCATGATCGTCAGTAGCGTCGTCTTGCCGCTGCCCGATGGCCCGGCCAGCACGGTTAGCTCTCCGGGAAGGATGTCGAGCGTGGTTTCCTTCAGCACGCGCCGAACCACGCGGCCGTCCGAGAAGTCACGCGCAACGGCCTCCAGCCGAAGCACCGGTGCTACCGCGTCCATCGCTACCTGAAAGCCGATGCCGGCTCGATCTTCAATGCGCGGCGCAGCGCCAGCGCCGAACCGAGGAAACATAGTGCGAAAGTGAAGAGCGCGTGGGCCGGGGGCAACCACAGGGGCAGATTGGCCGGCAGCCGGGAGCCCTTCACACCGAACAGGAAACCGGCGAGCAGGAAGAACCCGACCAGCAGGCCGATGAAGCCGATAGTCAGCGCCTGAAAGAGGATGATGAAGAACACATCGCGCCGCCGCGCACCGAGCGCACGCAGCACCGCGAAGTCCCGCTGACGGTTGAGGACGTTGGTGTACATCGTCAGCGTTATGATGACCACGCCCACGACTATCCCGATGAGTGTCGAGAACCCGAAGCTCGACCCGATGCCGGTGTTGGTCAGGTTGTATAGCTTGTTGTTCCCGGCCAATTCGGCCGCGGTGAGCGCGGTCGCCTTAGGAAGCAGGTTGCGGATTCCAGCCAGCGCACCTCGGGCATCTACCGTCGGCTTCAGCTTGACCAGAATGTAGCTGGAACGATCGGCCGGGATGCCGGTGATTTCGCGCGCCTTGGTCGCATTGGTGAATACCAGCGGCGCACCGAATGCTCGCGACCCTTCGGTGTAGCCGGCAACCCGGATACGTTTGCCGTTGACCTCCACCACCTGCCCGACTGCCGGGTCGCCCAGGTCCTTCAGGTCCAGTCTGTCGACCGTCGCCCCGTCATATTCAAGCAGAACGTCGTTGCTGCCCGCGGCAAGCTTCCACGGCCCGCCCAACAGGCTGGGACGGGACACGCCGACAATCTGAACCGGCTGTGAAGTACCGTCTGCGAGCCTCAGTTGCGCGCCGCCATAGACTACTGGCTCGACCCAGTCGATGTCCGCCATTCCGGCCAGCCGGTCAACGTATCGGGTCGGCACGCTGCCAGCAGAACTCGTGTTGTAGGTGTTCTGGAAGAGAATCCAGATGTCGGCGCCGCTGTTATCCACCAAGGCAGCCATCAAAGTGAGTAGGCCGAACATCACCGCTAGCTGCTGGCCGACCAGGAAGACTATCGCCACCACTCCCAGCACCGCGCCGGCTGTGGTCGAACGGTCATGCAGGAGCATCCGGACCGCGGCATGCCTGCGCATCAGCGCTTCTCTGACAGTCTGATTCCGAGGGAGGCTGCCTCGGCGAAGTGCTCAGCGACCGCAACTCCCGGCCCGGCCAGGACGCCAGTAGCCGCGACAGCTGCCTTGCCGCCCAGCACGACTCCGAGCCCGGGCAAGGCCCTGCGTGCCTCGCCTGCAAGCGCATGAGCCGCCGGCAGGTTCTCCAGCAGCGTGACCGAGAAGAACGCGACGTCAGGGCCGAAGTCCCTAAGCGCCTCGATAACGTCCTCCTGCGGGCTCGACCGCCCGACACTGAATACGTCCCACTCCTTGAGACGCAGGTACTCGGCGACGATATCCGCCCCAAGCTCGTGTTCCTCGCCCGGCACACAGGCAACCAGAGCTTTGAGCCCGGCCGGCCGGTCCGGATCCAGGCTGTCAAACAACCGGTACAGTGCATAGCGGCATATGTCGGTCGCGGCATGCTCGCCAGCCACACTGATTTCGCCGGTTTCCCAGAGGTAGCCGAGATGCGAAAGCGCCGGCAGCACCACGTCCTCCACGACGTGCTCAACTCCCTGTCCGGCCTTGAGCAGGGCGAACAGGCTCTCCGCAGCCTCGCGGCGCCGCCGCTGCCGCAGAAGCTCCAGCAGCCCTGCGGCGTCACGCGACAGCGCGGGTGCGGGCCGCTGACCTTCGAAGAGCAGGCCCAGGTTGCTCCGCAAGCTGTCGAGCGGCGCCGCCAGTTCCCGGGCTTCGGCCAGACTGATGTTGCTCATTGTCGCCACGCTCCAGGCCCCGAGCATCCGGCCGAAGTAGTCCGGGCCGAAACCGCGTCGGGTCAGAACCGAGATGTACCAGCGGAATTCTTCGGCCAGCCGCTCGAGCAGGTTGAACTCGTAGACTGCTGCGAGCAATCGTCCGAATTCTCGATTGTAGTGGCGCGAAAGCCCCAACCGGTCACAGCCGATGTCAGCGCACTCGAACTTCGCGTCCAGCTCCAGCCGCTCGTTGACGGCAACCAGCAGTTCGTCCAGTTTCTCCCGAAACCGGGTCGTCGCTTCTGCGGAGACCTGATTCACCATGTCAAGTCGTATTCTACCCGGCCGGCCAACCGGTGCAACAAACAGAGGCCTGCGCGATAGCGGTCCACGTGCCACCCCGCTTGACTACCGCGAGTGCCTCTGCTACATTCTGGCCACGCGCCCGTAGCTCAGATGGATAGAGCGGCAGACTCCGGATCTGCAGGCCACGCGTTCAATTCGCGTCGGGCGCTCTTCCGGCTGGAATGAAAATCTCTTACCACAAAGGCACAAAGACACCAAGTCGGGAAGCCGGACGCTCAATTCCCGGAACTCTCTTTGTGTCTTGGTGTTTTGGTGGTTTAACTCCGAACTGGGAGGTTGTGTGGATTTCTATGACGTAGTGAAGCAGCGAACCAGTATCCGTAGCTACAAACCCGACCCGATTCCCGACGATGTGCTGGGCCGTATCCTAGAAGCCGGCCGGCTCGCGCCGTCAGCCAAGAACTACCAGCCGTGGAAGTTCATCGTCGTCAGGGACCAGGCAATCCGCCAGGCGCTGGTGCCAGCCTGCAAGAACCAGGCTTCTGTCGGCCAGGCGCCGGTCGTCATCTGCGCCTGCTGCGTAGTCGACCAAGTCTGGAAGGGAATGGGTGGCTACTGGTCGGCCGAGGCGGTCGACATAACCATCGCCCTCGAGCATATGATCTTGGCGGCCGCCGCCGAAGGCCTTGGCACGTGCTGGATTGGCGCGTTTCTGGAAGCCGAAGTCAAGAAGGTGCTGGCGATTCCCGATGGAATCAAGCCGATTGCCCTCACTCCGCTCGGCTATCCAGCGACGGAAGCCAAGCCGCGTTCGCGCAAGCCGCTGTCCGAGATTGTCTGCGACGACAAATACGCTTGAGGTCTGCTGTCCGGCCCGTCAGGCAGGTCGGGCTTGCTGGCTGTCCGACTCGCCTTCACGCTCCATAACCACGGCGTCCTCGCCGTTCCCGTAGTACCCCTTGCGCAGGTAGGTCGGCACGAACCCGCGTTCGGAGTAGAACTTCCGGGCGATCGTGTTCGACACCCGGACTTCCAGATAGAGCGATTTCGCCCGGTTCCGCTGCGCAAAGGCAACGACCTCATCGAGCAGCTTGCCGCCGAAACCCTTTCCGCGTTCATAGTCGACCACGGCCAGGTTGGCAAGATGGGTCTCTTCCGTGCCCCAAGCCACTGCATAGCCGAGGATGACTCCTTCATCCTCAGCAACTATCGACAGCCCCTGCGGGCGGTTTATGTCCGAGAGAAAGAACGACCGGCGCCACGGATT
>CAYOCZ010000044.1:0-14133 GCA_964402475.1 uncultured bacterium
CTGGTGAAGACCGTCTGCAACTCCTCTCTGCTTCCTGCTCACTATTCCCTCACCTGGAATGGCCGCGACGACCGGGGAGCAACCGTATCGCGTGGCGTCTACTACTGCCGGATGGCCGCGGGCGAGTTCCGGGCGATGAAGAAGCTCGTGAAGCTCGACTAACGCCGTTCCTTTCCTCTTGCGCGGGCGGGGTTCTTCCCCGCCCGCCGTTTGTCCGGTCGGCCAGAGACACCCCAGGTGCCACTGAGAGCATGCGGCACGTATGGCGCGCAAACCAGAAGGCAAGAGCGAGATGCCAGAAGCCTGAGCGTTGGACGGGTGATCTCAGATTCGGGGACTCAATCTGTGTTCATCTGCGTTCATCTGTGGTTTCATCCCAGACTCCGGGCCTGGAAGCGGGTTTGACAAGGCCGGTGCCGCGGCTATGCTGAAGGCGCTATCGCGAAGCAGGCTCAACCGAGTACCGCCGCCATCAACATCACGCGCGGAGTCGCGCTCGCGACCGAATTGGAGATGGCCACGTCGTTCGCCGCGCGCTCCAAAGGGTTGCTCGGGCGGAAAGGACTGCGGCCTGAAACAGGGATGCTGATTGACCCATGCCCGTCGGTTCACACGTGGTTCATGGGCTTCCCGATTGATGTCATCTTCCTCGACAACAAGAACCGCGTGGTCGGTCTGAAGCGGAACCTCAAGCCGTTCCGGATGGCCTGGTCCTGGCGCGGGGCCAAGACGCTGGAACTGCCGGTCGGCGTCATAGCGTCAACAAGAACACTGCTTGGCGACTTCGTCGCCTTCCAGACGACCGCCGCGAATTCCGAGTAACGGGGTCCGGACTCCGCTCCGCACCAGGCTCTGAGTTCTCTGCGCCCAATGCGCTCGTGTCCATTCGGACCAAGGACAATTGTTGACAGCGTCCGAGGCGGAGTATAATCATACGTCCGTTGATTGGTCGCAGTCCGGGTTTACCCAAAGGAGGTGCTGTGAACACCAATCGCGTCCGCGTTCCGTCCAACCGTAGCACCCGTCCCCACAACCGGGCCGTATGCCCCTTAGCCGTGCTGTTGGCCATCTGCTGCTGCGTGTCGTCTTCGGCTGCCTCAGCCCTACAGCCGAGCTTCGACCCGAAGGACGTAGTCCGTCAGGTTCGCACTGCCCATTCCGGGCCATCGGCCGAGGGCCGTGAGCTGTCGGCCCTCGACGACGGCGAGTTTCTGGTTGACACGAGCGTCACCCTCGTGCCCTCGCAGTGCGACCAGTACTCTCCTGCCCTTGCCTTTGACGGTGCAAACTTCCTCGTGGTGTGGGAAGACGACCGCAGCGGCAACGGCTGGGACATCTACGGTGCGCGGGTGACTCCGCAGGGCACGATACTCGACTCCGTAGGTATCGCCATATCAACCGCACCGTATCGGCAAGAGTCACCTGCGCTTGCCTTTGATGGTGCCAACTTCATCGTGGTGTGGCAAGACTATCGCGGCGGCTGGGACATCTACGGTGCGCGGGTGACGCCGCAGGGCACGGTGCTCGACACCGCCGGCATCGCCATATCGCTGGCCGCAGGTGACCAACTCTGGCCAGCCGTGGGCTTTGATGGGACGAATCTACTCGTGGTGTGGGGAGACCAGCGCGGCGGCAGCAACTGGGATATCTACGCTGCGCGCGTGACGCGGGGTGGGGTGGTGCTGGACACGGCCGGTATCGCCGTATCGCAGGCGGCAGACGACCAGTGCGGTCCTGACGTGGGTTTTGACGGCTCGAATCTCCTCGTGGTGTGGGACGACTATCGCAACGACACGTATTCGCCGGACATCTACGGTGCGCGGGTGACGTCGGGAGGGGCGGTACTTGACTCCGCCGGCATCGCCATAGCGACCGGCTATAGATCGCAACGCGAACCTGCCCTTGCCTTTGACGGCGCAAACTTCCTTGTGGCTTGGCAAGAACCCGGTAACGGTTTGTCCGATATCTGCGGTGCGCGCGTGACGCCACAGGGGATGGTGCTCGACCCGTCGGGGTTTGCCATTTCGCGGGCGGCAAACGGGCAGTACGGCCCTGCCGTAGGCTTTGACGGCGCGACTTTCCTCGTGGCATGGAAGGACTACCGCAGCGGCGTCCACAACCCCAGCGACGTCTACGGTGCGCGGGTGACGCCGCAAGGTGAGGTGCTCGACTCCGCAGGCATCGTCATCTCGCAGGCGGCAAACGACCAGTACAATCCTGCCGTAGGAATTGACGGTGCCAACTTCCTCGTAGCATGGCAGGACAACCGCAGTGGTAGCGACTACGACATCTACGGTGCGCGCGTGACGCCACAGGGCACGGTGTTCGACTCCGCGGGCTTCGCCATCTCGAAGGCGGTAAAGGCAAACGACCAGCGCTTACCCGCCGTCGGCTTTGACGGTGCGAACTTCCTCGTGGCGTGGGAAGACGACCGCAGTGGCAGCGGCTGGGACATTTATGGTGCGCGGGCGATGCCGCAAGGTACGGTGCTCGACTCTGTGGGTTTTGCCATTTCGCAGGCGGCAAACAACCAGCGCTTACCTGCCGTAGGCTTTGACGGCGTGAATTTACTCGTGGCGTGGGAAGACGACCGCAGTGGCAGCGGCTGGGACATCTACAGTGCGCGAGTGACGCCGCAAGGTGAGGTGCTCGACTCCACAGGCATCGCCATATCGCTGGCCGCAGGCGACCAGTTTTCTCCTGCCGTAGGCTTTGACGGCGTGAATTTCCTCGTGGCGTGGGAAGACGACCGCAGTGGCAGCGGCTGGGACATCTACGGTGCGCGCGTGACGCCACAGGGGATGGTACTCGACCCGTCGGGTTTTGCCATCTCGCAGGCGGCAAACGACCAGAATTCTCCCGTGGTAGGCTTTGACGGCACGAACTGCCTCGTGGCGTGGACGGACTCCCGCAGTGGTTTCCCCGGGGGCATCTGTGGCGCGCGGGTGACGCCTGAAGGTGTGGTACTCGACTCCGCAGGCATTGTCATATCGCAGGAGGGATCATACGACCAAGGCTCTCCTGCCGTCGGTTTTGACGGCGCGAATTTCCTCGTGGTGTGGCAGGACGGGCGGAGCGGCTGGTTCGACATCTACGGTGCAAGGGTGACACCGCAAGGTGCGGTGCTCGATTCCACCGGCATCCCCATCGCGCCGGCAGCATACCGACAGAGTTCTCCTGCCGTGGGCTTTGACGGAGCCAACTTCCTTGTGGCATGGCAGGACAACCGCAGTGGTGGCGACTACGACATCTACGGTGCACGAGTGACGCCAGGAGGAGCGGTATTCGAGGGCGGTTCGGTCGTGAGCCAGCAAGGAAACCAGTTGTCGCCGAGACTCTGCTGCGGCAACGGCGGACGGATGCTCCTTGCGTATCAGGGCTGGGCTGGCACTGTCGGCGGTAGGACCTACAATACCGACCGCGTCTGGGGCAAGATAGACCCGAATCCGGGCGTCACGGAAGCGCCAAACGCCAAGGTGCGAACGGCCAAGCCGCTGCCCACCATCATCCGCGGCGTGCTGTGCTTGCCTTTGGCATCGAGCGTTGAGCGTGAGGCATCAAGCGTGTTGCTCGACGTCAGCGGGCGGAAGGTGATGGACGTGAGGCCGGGCGCAAATGATGTGCGGGCGCTGGCGCCGGGGGTATACTTCGTGCGAGAAGAGCCTCAAGCCACAAGCCTCAAGCCGCAAGCTGTCCGCAAGGTCATTATCACGCGGTAGCTCCAAGCGGCCGCGGAGCAGGCCGGCTGTTCGGCCAGCCTCGGAGACGCGAAATGGTGGCTTTGCGGGCCCAAAGCCCGGAGCTGCGGTTCAGACCCGGCGGTAGGCGCTGTTAGGCGAGCACCAGACTATCTAAGTAACCGAAGAAGCCTGCTTTAAACAGGGGCGACGTCGCCTAAGTGGCGATTCTGGGGACCACCTTGGAGACCGTCCCCGGGACGGTTCGGGAGGTGGCTCGGAATGCGACCCCAAGGGGCACTTGCGGGCCGATTCTCGGCTAGGTTTGAGAGGTGGTCTGCGCGGCGACTGAGTCTCTGACTTGGCAGCCGGTTCCGGGATGGATTCGCAAGTCGATTCAGACAGCGACTTGCATCGCGAACCTCAAGGCGACTGCCGACGTGATTCTGATGATGACTTGCAGGCCGGTCCTCAGCGTGGTTCGGATCGCGACTTCCAGAGCGAGACGCGGGACCTCTCGTCAGTCCTCCCGTCCCGTCGCGCTGCTTGACTGCGGCCTGGTCCGGCATATCCTCACAGCCAATGGAGACCGAACCGTCGGCCTTGACGCAGGACGGACATGAGGTGTGCATCCTGTTGACCCTATGACTCTGACCGACCGAGCACGGCCGCTACCACGTCAATGCCGGCGGGCACACTTGCCAGGGACGAAGAGTGAGTAGCTCAGTCACCAATGCGCGGGCCTGTGGTGTCGCGTTGCTGTTGTTCGTCTGGTGCCGAGCGACGGTTGCGCAGTATGGCCTGCGTAGTTCGTATCAACGGCTACCCGGGGTAGAGATCATCGGCCCGGCCGCTGTCGGAGCGCCCGGTGCCTGCGTCGACGGTGTACTGCTGCAGAAACACGCCAACTCGGACCAGCCAGACCTGACCTTTTGCCAACCGTCCGGTTGGGATTTCCCGATCGTCCCATCCAACGTCCCCGGCACACACACCGTGCCGTCTCCGCTGCACGCCGGGACGAACTATGTTGACTGGGCAGGCACGAACGCGGGAGACACGGCAACAACGGATACCTTCTACACCTACCTGTACTGCGACGGTGCACCGCTGCAGGGCTGGTATTGCGCTCCTCCCGTCAATCCTGGCGACGTCTACGGGGTCCTGGACTACCAGACATCAATGTCACCCGGCAGTCACACGCTGATGACGTTTCACGACTCGACGAACCGCATCGCCGAGTCGAACGAAACCAACAACCGCTATTCCCACTCGTGGACGTGGGACGACAGTGTGGACTACGACCATGTCACAGTCACGTCTTCCGCCTTCGCATCGAAGTTCGCCCCCCTGTCGAACTTCGTCAAGGTACATCTGGGTCTGAGCGATACGACCGTGACCGTGGAGAGCATCTGCGCGGCTTTCCCGGGACGGGACAACCCGGAGAAGATAAGGAACTTCGTCAAGTACGCCTACGCGAACTGGTCCACCACGGTCGTATTGCTGGGAGGTGACGCGGACGTTGTTCCGTGCCGATACGCCTACGCGTACGCAAGCGGAGGAGCTTCGATGCCCTGCGACCTCTACTACTCGGACCTCGATGGAGACTGGGATGCCAACAGCAACTCGGTCTTCGGTGAGGTCGGCGACAACGTGGACATGTTTCCGGATGTCTTCGTCGGAAGAGCGGCCGTATCCGACGGGGCGACAGCGGACCTGTTCGTACAGAAGTTCCTTACCTACAGCAGCGACTCGACCGCAGCCTATCTAAGGTCAGCGGTTCTGGGTGGCTTCGACCTCGACACACTGACCTACGGCGAGGTCACGATGGAGCTATACGAAGACACCTTCGTGCCTTCGAGCATGAAGCCATGCAACCGGGTGTACGACAGCTACACGAGCAATCACAGATCATCGATGATGGCATATCTGAATACAGGGCAGCACTTCTGGATTCACACCGACCATGGCGGCAAGAATGCGCTCGGTTGCGGGTACGTCAACCACCATCAGTCCCTGTACCCAAGCGACCTCAGCGGACTGACCAATGGCAACAACTTGACCATTCTCATCTCGATCGCCTGCCTCATTGGAGCGTTCGACACATCCGACTGCGTAGCAGAGAGCTTCCTCAACGCCCCCAATGGGGGTGGTGTGGCCGCCGTGGTCAACTCGCGGGACGGATGGTACACTCGAGGCTCCAACCCGCAGAGGACCTTGTCTTCCGCGTACGTCGAGTGGTGTCTCCACTATCTCTTTGGTCATACTACCGGCAATGCATCTTTGGCGGACATCGCCATTGGCAAGTCGGCACTCGTACCGCTCGCAGACACCAACGGATACTACCGGTGGTGCATGTACGAAATGAACCTGTTCGGAGATCCCGCGATGCAGGTCTGGAACCAGTCGCAGGGCGGCATTGCGGAAAGTCCCGGCCCCGCCGGTCCGCCCGGAGGGCTCACCATCACGGCCCGCACGCACTTCGAGTCCGGTACCATACTGCACGTTCGCCTGCTCCGTGGCGGTCACGTGCGGTTGGACATCTACGACCGCATGGGTCGGAAGGTGAAGTGCGTGGTCAACGCTCGAAGGCAGTCCGGGGATCACGATTTCATCTGGGACGGCCGCGCAGATAACGGCGCCGACGTGTCCGCCGGTGTCTACTACGCACGTCTTGAAACCGACCAGCACAGCTGCCAATGTAAGCTCGTCAGGCTTGGAAGGGAGTTGCGATGAGATTCGTGAGCCTGGTAGCGATGTTGGTTGCCTCGGCCAGCGGGGGATTCGGGGACGCTTTGCCAAGTGTGATTCCTACACGTGTCAGGGCTGACTACTATCGGAGCCTCGCCGGGACGGACGGTCAAGAACTGGAAGCCTGCAGCCGACGGCTGACCGCCTCCCGCCTGAGCGAGGTGCGGCGGTTGACGTATGGGGCTTTCCATACTAGTATACGTGCGTCTGACGGGTCGGCATTGCCGGCCCGGAGGAATCAGAACCGAAGCCATTTCCCGGACTAGGGCGGAACCGCCTGAATCCTGAGGGGACGCTTCATCTGACAGTAGTCTAGTTCAGATAGGCCCGGAATCGGAATAGAGGCCATGAGGATACTTGGGACACGATCCTGGGCGAAAAAGGGGACAGTCCCTCTGAGCAGCTCATCGAATTCGCTGCGGTACAGTCCCCGTTTTCGCGGGTCATGTCCCGCGGGAGATTGACCATGAACGAGTCAGATGCTGTCCATGAACACCGCTTGGGCGTTGTCGCCGTGTTCGTCGAGAACCGGCTCGACACCGCGCCCAAGGTGAACCAGATACTGAGTGAATACGGCCGGATTCTAGTCGGCCGTATGGGTATTCCCTACCGGGAACGGAACTCGTCGGTCATCGCCGTCATCGTTGACGGCTCGAACGACGAAATCGGCGCGATGACCGGGAAGCTCGGCGCGATTCCGGGAGTGAGCGTGAAGGCCGCTCTCAGAAGGAAGGGAGCGGAAGAGATCGAGGGACCAAGAAATCCAGTGTCCCGTGAATTGGCAGGTAGCGTCAAGACAACGGAGTCAGCATGAGCGCGCCAACGATAACCAAGGCTGTTGACTTCATCGACGACGGCAGGATCGAGGAGACGCTGGCGGCGGCACGGCCGGACCCGGTGCGGGTGCGGGAAGTGCTCGCGAAGTCGCTCTCCAAGCAGCGGCTTGCGCCGGAGGAGGCTGCGACGCTGCTGGCGGCACGCGACCGGGGGGTGTGGGACGAAGTGTTCGCCGCCGCGCACCGACTCAAGGAGGAAGTGTACGGCAATCGTATAGTCCTCTTCGCGCCGTTGTACGTCGGCAACAAGTGCATCAACAACTGTCTTTACTGCGGGTTCAGGGCGATGAACAAGGAAATCGTTCGCAAGACGCTGTCCGACGTCGAGCTGGCTTCGGAGCTCGCCGCGCTTGAGAATCAAGGTCACAAACGGCTTATCCTTGTCTGGGGCGAGCACCCGGACTACCCGGCCGAAGAGATGGCGCGGGTCGTACGCCTGGTCTACGCCACCAAGAACGGCCGCGGCGAGATACGCCGCGTGAACATTAACGCCGCGCCGCTCGACGTGGACGGCTATCGTGTCATGAAGGCGGCGGGCATCGGTACGTACCAGGTGTTCCAGGAAACGTACCACCATCCGACCTACCGGACGGTGCATCCCGCGAACACACGCAAGGGCGACTATCTCTGGCGACTGACATCGCACGACCGGGCGATGGAAGGCGGAGTGGACGACGTCGGCATCGGCGCCTTGTTCGGGCTTTACGACTGGCGGTTCGAGGTGATGGGGCTGCTGGCGCACGCCATCCACCTCGAGGAGGCGTTCGGTGTCGGACCGCACACCATCAGCTTCCCGCGAATCAACCTCGCCCACAACGTGAAGCTGGAAGGTCTTCGCCGGGTGAGTGACGAAGACCTCCTGCGGCTGATTGCGGTGCTGAGGCTGGCGGTGCCCTACACCGGTTTGATACTGACGTGCCGTGAAGCGCCGGAGCTGCGCCGGGCCGCGCTCCGACTCGGGGTATCGCAGATTGACGCGGGCTCGCGTATCGAGCTTGGGTCCTACCAGGAGTACCGGGGCGAGGAGGGTCAGCAGCTCGAGCGCGAGCAGTTCGAGCTCCGCGACACGCGTCCGCTCGACGCCGTGGTCCGCGAGCTGATCCGCGACGGCTACATCCCGAGCTGGTGCACTTCCTGTTACCGGCTGGGCCGCACCGGTGAGCACTTCATGGAGTTCTCGATTCCGGGGTTCATTAAGCGTTTTTGCACGCCGAACGCGCTGACAACCCTGACCGAGTACCTGACGGACTACGCGACGGACGACACGAAGCGCGACGGCTTCGCCCTGATTGAGAGAGAGGCGGCGCAGATACCCGATGAGAAGAGGCGCGCCCAGGTGTTGGCCCGAATCGAGAAGATACGGACAACCGATGAGCGCGACCTCTATTTCTAGACGAGTATCCATGGACGGCGCCGCGGTTTGCCTTCACCTTAGTCCTTTCCCGTTCAGAGGAGAGGAAACAAGAATCCAGACCCTCGCCCCTTTGGGGAGAGGGAGAGGGTGAGGGGAAAGATGGAACGAACACCCAAGTCCATGCGGCTCCACATCGGCATCTTCGGCCGCCGCAACGTCGGCAAGTCGTCGCTCCTGAACGCGCTTACCCGACAGCAGGTTTCAATCGTGTCCGACATCGCCGGCACCACCACCGACCCGGTCGAGAAGCCGATGGAACTGCTTCCGCTCGGCCCGGTGCTGTTCATCGACACCGCGGGCGTCGACGACATCGGCGCACTCGGCGCGGAACGGGTGGCGAAGACGCGGAAGGTGCTCGACCGGACCGACCTCGGGGTCATCGTGGCCGATTCCGGCGAATGGGGCGACTTTGAAGAGGGCATCGTGGCCGAGTTGAAGAAGCGGAAAGTGCCGGTGTTCGTCGTCTTCAACAAGAGCGACCTGGGCCGACCCGCGCCGGAACTCGAGGCGCGGCTGCGCAACGACGGCATCCGTTCGGTGCAGACCGCGGTTGACCGCGGCGAGGGCGTGCTCGCGGTGCGCGAGGCGCTGATTGCGACCGCGCCCGACGACTTCCTTGCGCCGGACCCGATTATCGGCGACCTGCTGCCTGAGGGCGGGCTCGCCGTGCTCGTCGTGCCGATTGACAAGGAAGCGCCCAAGGGCCGCATCATCCTGCCGCAGGTGCAGGCCATCCGCGACCTGCTCGACCACGGCCAGCTTTCGCTTGTGGTGCGCGAGCACGAACTGAAGGCCGCGCTGGCGCGGCTGGGCCGGAAGCCCGACATCGTGGTCACTGATTCGCAGGCGTTCGCCAAGGTCGTGGCCGACACTCCGGCCGACGTGAAGCTCACCTCGTTCTCGATTCTCTTCGCCCGGTTCCAGGGCGACCTCACCGAGATGGTGCGCGGCGCGACCGCGATCGACCAGCTCAAGCCGGGAGACCGCGTGCTCGTCGCCGAGAGCTGCACGCACCATCCCATCGGCGACGACATCGGCCGGGTCAAGATTCCGAACTGGCTCCAGCAGCGGGTCGGCGGCAAACTGGAGTTCATCACGCACCAGGGGCACGACTTCCCTCAAGACGTGTCGCAGTTCCGCCTGGTGATTCACTGCGGCGCGTGCATGACCAACCGGCGCGCGGTGCTGAATCGAGTGGCACGGTGTCGGGACCAGGGCGTGCCGATTTCCAACTACGGCCTGACCATCGCCTGTGTTCTCGGCATCTTCGAGCGGGCGCTCGAACCGTTCCCGGCCGCGCTAGAGGTTTACCACGCAGCAAAGGACGAGAGGCGCGGGACATGACCAGGACGGGAAAACGGGGACTGTCCCGCGCCGAGTCCTACGTAGGCGCTCCGGGGGACTGTCCCCTGTTTTCCCCGTCGAAGTGAAAGCGTCACAATGAGCAGTTCTGGATTCAATCCCCGGGAAGGCGGCTGACCGGGAGTGAAGGCCGCGGTCGCGGTCATGAGACTGCTGCAAGGCAAAGGCGGGACACACCCTGGGTCGAAAGGCCTGACCCGCGACGAAGTGCTTGCGTGGCTCAAAGAAGAGGAGGAATTGAGGCTCGAGTTCCTCTGGCAGGGGGCAGACCAGACGCGGTGCGAGCGCGTTGGCGGCGAGGTCCACCTGCGCGGGCTGATCGAGCTATCGAGCTACTGCCGGCGCGACTGCCACTACTGCGGCATCCGCGGCAGCCGGAAGATAGAGCGCTACCGGATGACCGAGGGCGAAGTGATGGGTTGCGCGCGGACAGCGCAGAAGCTCGAGTACGGCACCGTCGTGCTTCAGTCCGGCGAAGACCTCGGCCTGACCGGTGACTTCATCACCGCGCTGGTCCGGCGCATCAAGACCGAGACACCGCTGGCCGTCACGCTGTCGCTCGGCGAGCGCAGCCGCGAGGAGCTGACCGAATGGCGCGCGGCCGGCGCTGACCGGTACCTGCTCAAGCACGAAACATCAGACCCGGAGCTGTTCGCCCGCATTCATCCAGAAAACGGGGACTGTCCCCGATCTTCGGCCCGAGGGACTGGCCCCAGTTTTCCCAACCCTCGGATTGAGCTCCTGAAGCAGGTCCGCGAGTTGGGATACGAGATCGGCTCGGGCGTGATGGTCGGCATCCCCGGCCAGAGTCACGAGTCCCTGGCCGATGACATCATGCTCTTCCGTGACCTCGACCTCGAGATGATCGGCTGTGGCCCATTTGTGCCGCATCCGGAGACGCCGCTCGGCCGGCTGGCCGTTCCGGGCGAATCCCCGGGGACAGTCCCCGGATTCGACAGCGCCCGATCCCAAGTTCCGGCGACCGACCTGATGACGACGAAGGTCGTAGCGCTGACGCGGTTGGTCTGCCCGGATGCAAACATCCCTTCGACCACGGCGTTGGCGACGGTCAACAAGGAGCACGGCCGCGAACTGGGGCTCGAGCGCGGAGCCAATGTCTGGATGCCGAATCTGACTCCGCCCAAGTACCGGGCGCTCTACGAAATCTACCCGGGCAAGGCCCTAGTTATCGATACCGAGCAGTTCCACGCGAACCTCTTGGCCACGCTGCAGCGCATCGGCCGCGTTCCCGGTAAGGGTCCGGGCAGCCGCAAGCGCTGATACCGACCGAAGCAGACTCACCACCAAGGCACAAAGAGGTCCCGGGAGTGAGGTTCCTGTCTGCTTGGTGTTCCTTCGACTTCGCTCAGGACGGGCCTTGGTGTCTTGGTGGTTAGACTCTCGTCCCTGCCTTGACCGGGCGCGGCCCGGCATCTATACTGGCCAGCTATGCCAGAGCTGAGCGAGTCACGCCCGGCAGGACGCGAGCGCCACATCTGGCTGTTTGTCGCCATCGCGCTCACATTCCTCGTCCGCCTCTGGTTCATACTCGGAATGCGCGGGCACCCGTTCTCAACCATCGGGCCGCAGATGCTCGACTCTTACTATTACCACCGCTGGGCAATCGAGATAATCTCGGGCAGTTTCTGGGGCTCGGACGTCTTTTTTCTGCGTCCGCTCTACCCGTACCTGCTCGCGCTGGTCTACACAGTCTTCGGCCAACGCGTCCTGGCGGTGCAGCTCGTTCAGGCCGTGCTTGCGACCATCTCCTGCTTCCTGCTCTACGATACGACCCGCCGCATCTTTGGAAAGCGCCCCGCCGTCTTCGCGTCCTTCGGCTTTGCTCTGACCGGCATTCTGGTTTTCTACACCGGGACCCTGCTCTACGTAGAGATAACAGTTCTGTTCAGTCTGCTCTTCTTCTGGCTCATCCTGGTCGCGGGCAAGCGCATCTGGCTGTGGATACCGGCCGGAATCAGCTTCGGCCTCCTGGTCATCTGCCGGCCCGAGATGCTGCTCGTGCTGCCGTTCGTGCTCATATGGCTGTCGAGGAAGTCCGTAGTCCCGAGTCCTTCGTCCCTGGTTCCTAGTCCTTCGTCCCCAATCCCTGGTCCCTCGTCCCGGGCTTCTCGTCCCGGTCTGCTAGTGATGGTGGTCGTGGCGCTGGCAGTCGTCGCCGTCGTGCCGGTGCGGAACTACTTCGTCGCGCGCGACCCGGTGGTGTTCACCGCCCATTCCGGCATCAACTTCCACTACGGCAACAACCCGGCCGCCGACGGCACGTGGCAGGCGACCCGCGAACTGGAGAAAGGCGGCGGGTTCTCGCACGAGCGGCTCAGCGAAATCAGCCGCACGATCGAGGGGAAAGAGATGAAGCCCTCGCAGGCGTCGGCCTATTGGATGAAGCAGGGGTTCGAGTTCATCACTCGCCAGCCGGTTGCGTACCTCGAGTTGCTCGGCCGCAAGTTCCAGCTCTTCGTCGGCAACTACGAGGTGCCGAACGACTACTACCCGGAGACCGCCCGCGCCGTGTCGCTTCCGCTCAGGCTGGCGTTCGTGAACTTCGGCCCGGTGCTGGCGCTTGGGCTCGTCGGCATGGTCTGGGCGTTACCGAGGCGCGCACAGACGTTGCCCGCATACCTGTTCGTCGCCGCCTACCTTGTCTCCGCCCTGCTCTTCTACGTGCTGTCGCGGCTGCGCGCGCCGGTGATTCCGTTCCTCCTGATGTTCGCCGGGTTCGGTCTGAGCGAAGTGGTCGAATCGTTGAGGCGGCGCCACACCGCGCGAGTCTTCATCGGCGTGACGGTTGCGCTCATCGTCTATCTCGGGGCCAGCTCGATTCCGGTCAAGCGCCAGAGCTACTCGGCGCAGGCGTGGACCCAGACCGGCAACGTCTACCTCGAGCAGCAGGATTTCGGCAAGGCCGTCGATGCGTTCCACCGGGCGCTCGACGCGCTGCCGTCCTACAACTATGCGCGCTACTCCCTTGTGTTGGCGCTGGCAGGCGCGGGCTCGGTCGCCGACGCCGAAACCGAGATGCTTGAGATCGAGCGGGCCACCGCCGGTTCCACCGACCGTACCACCATCCTGCGCCTGGCAGCAGCCCGGACTGTCATCGCGAACGCGACCAGCACCGCCAGTCCGGTCTGGAGACGGGCGCGCCGGCTGGCCGACGCCTGGGTCGCGGTCGCGGACGGGAAGTACTCAGTGGCCCGGTCGCTCTATCGCGCGTCCTTGGCCCGGGACCCGGATGATTCTGAATCCAGCTTCCTGCTGGGGATGGTCTACATTAGAATGAACAAACCGGCCCAGGCGCGCGAGTGGCTGACCCGCGCCACAAAGCTCGACTCCGCCAACGACGCGGCTCGTTCCGCTCTGAAATCCCTGGATTCCCGGCCGTCGCGGCCGGGATCGCCCCCAGTTCGGCGGAAGTAAGAGAGCCGCTTCCATGACAGCCGGGGAGGAGCAGGCGCCGCTCGTAGTCGCCGAGAACCTGGTCAAGCGGTTTGGCGGACTGGCGGCGGTCGACGGCGTCAGCTTCGAGATCGCGCCGCGCGAGGTGGTCGGGTTCCTCGGGCCGAACGGCGCGGGCAAGACCACGACCATCCGGATGCTCGTGGGCAACTCGCCCCGAACCGGCGGTCGGCTCGAAGTCTTCGGGCTGGACGTGGGAGTGCACCCGCGCGAAATCAAGGCGCAGCTCGGGGTCGTGCCGCAGGACAACAACTACGACCCGGACCTTTCGGTTTCCGAGAACCTGCTGATGTACGCCCGCTACTTCGGCATTCCCGCGCGCACGGCCCGGCAGCGGGCGAGCGAGCTGCTCGAGTTCGTCCACCTGACCGACAAGGCGGCCGAACCGGTCGACGAACTTTCGGGCGGGATGAAGCGCCGGCTGATTCTCGCGCGTGGGCTCATCAACACGCCGCGGCTGTTGGTGCTCGACGAGCCGACGACCGGTCTCGACCCGCAGGCGCATCTGGGAACGGCAGCGCGAGCTCAGGCAGCGGGGCGTGACTATTATCATCACGACGCACTAGATGAACGAGGCCGAGCAGATGTGCGACCGACTGCTGATAATGGACAACGTGAGGAT
>CAYOCZ010000045.1:0-14119 GCA_964402475.1 uncultured bacterium
CCTCCGATGGCCGGGAGGACCACGTTCTCACTCGCGGCCGTTCCGTCGGCGAGCTTCGTCCCGACGATGGCCACGGTCCGGGCCCCGCCGAGCGCCCCCGTCGTGAACGTGAGCGTCCCGCCGAAGGCGAGCTTCGTGGCGTCCGGCGCGTAGTCCGCGTGCGGGTTCGTCCGGGTGAGCTCGTACTTGACGTCGACGTAGCCGGCCGCCCCGCGCACGATGTCGACCGTGGCCGCGGTGAGGTTCGCGTCTCCGCCGGAATATTCGAGGTTGATGTTGATGTTGCCGCCGAGGTTGTCGTGAACGTGACTCGTCCCGTCCTTGCCCTCGGTCATCTTGATCCCGGTCGGGTGCGTCCCGGCGGCGGCGATCTTGACCCACGTCCGGTTGCCTTCGGCCCCCCAACGATTCGCCTTCAGGATGAGACCGCTCACGCCGCCGGCCGCGAGGAATGTCCGCGTCGCCTGGGTCAGCGGGTTCGCCGCGACGAGCAGAACGCGTCTCGCTCCCACGCCCGTGATCTTCGGGTCCGTGGTCGGGCTGAACGCGAGCTCGGCCATCCGGCGCAGCTCGCAGTCCGGCATGGACTGCTTGAGCTTCGCGGGGCTCGCGAACTCGTGCACTTCTCCGGCCGCGAGGCCTCGCATGAGCCCGACGAACGCGACGGCGCCGCGGGCGAACTTGCCCATTCCAGCGGTCGCCTGAACGTAGGACTCGCTGTAGGTTCCGGGGCGACCCGTTGCGACTCCGCCAACGATGATTCTGCTGGTCATTCGCTACCTCCAACCTAGGCCGATATCGAAATCGTAGATACCGGCGTCGGCGTCACCGTAACTGACGTTCCCGGTGCGTCATCTGGAATGAATCCGTGTTGCTCGTATCCGAATGCCCAGCCGATATAACGGCTGAAAACCCCAACGTTCTCGCCAACGGGGTTGAGTCGCGGATCTACGGTCGCGTCTCCACCCGACACCGGATAGGCGCGGTTGACCTGATTCGCATTCATCATCTGGTCGCCCACGACATGGAGCAGAGACGCAGCGACGTGATAGTGCGTACGGGCGCTTTCCGCGTTCTTGGCGAAGAGCAACACCTGTACTCGCTGAAGCCAGCCGGATCCGACGACACGACATCGCGTCCCGGACAGGGTTACCGTCGCGTGCTGGACCTTGTTTCCCGCTGCCGTCGATGGGTCTTCGGGCTGCAACATGACAACCCAGAAGCACGCAAACTTGCCCGCGTTGCCCTTCTCGAACGCCTGCAAGATCTGCGGAGGGTTGGCCTTGAACTCCGCCCACTCTCGCGCGATCTCCGCCGCCGAGTATCCTCCGAGGATCTCACCAACCATGGCCGTGCGGAGTGCGGAGGCGGCCGGCGTCGACACGTCGCACAAGTCCGACACTGCGGTGCGCAGTCGGTCTAGGACGACGAAATCGACAGCAAGACCCATGCAGCTACTCCTACTCCGTGAATCCCATGGCCGCAGCAATCACCGCCGGCCACGCCTGAACGGCGTAGTCCGCTGCCTGCTCAACCAGATTGAGAGCCTTGAATCCGGGGTGCATCCAACCGACCTCGGCGCCCTCGTGGAATCGACGCGTCTCGGGGTTGTTGGAGATCGTCCGAAACGTCGTGTATTGGCTCCCCTTCTCCGCGGAAGAAGGGGAGCGCCTCTTCTTGATCATCGACGTGTAGATGTCCGTCGTGTGCCAGGGCTTGAGCTTCTCGGCCCCACCCGTTCCCTCGGCAAGCCGCATACGCTTACGAGCCGACGCCGGCGCGCCCTTGCGGTAGTACCAGAGCTTCTTGGCCTGTTCGTGAATGGCCTTCGTGAGCTCCCCCGTGTCGTCTTCGGATCCCATGACGCGACCTCCGACCCGCAATTCACCTGGCTTGGGCGGGGTGTAGTGTCGGAACGGGATCGAACGGTAGAGATGGTTCTCGGCGCTCAAGTGCACGCCGCGGCGACCGGCGACTAGAAGGCCCTTGCGCATGTCGAAGGGTTCGTGCCCGATCTCGAGCATGACGGCGAGCTTCGGCTCGGCAGACATGGCGACCATGCCGCGCAGCGGCCCCACCATGAAGCCGTGGACGGACCGCTGGTAGTCGTCGAGCGTGCTGCGGAGACGAAGGGACGCCCGTCCCTTCCAGTAGTCCGAGACGTTCTCCACAAACGTCTCGAGGGCGAGGTTGATCGCGACCGGGTCGAGTCCGAGCGCGGGAATCAACTCGTCCCGGATGCGGTCCAGGCGGATGGCTACGGTACTCATGCCGCCTCCTGGGGGAACCAGTCGAGCCGACACAGGACGTTCAGCGGGAGCGGCTGGGATGCCTGGGACGTCATTCCCACGCGCGTGTCGGTCTGGCGGAGCGCGTTTGGATGCTCCAGGACGACGAAGCGAGGCGCGTAGATGTAGGAGACCGCGTACTCTTCGCCCACGGCCGGGGCCGTCCCGCTCACGTCGCCCTTCGTCCAGTCGACGAGGCCGGCCGCGGTGACGTCGAAATCCGTTCCCCGAACGATCTGCGCGGCCTCGCCCACGCCGCCGGCGGTCTGCGTCCGCAGGTACCGCACGTTGACGACGACGGTCTGTGTGAGCCCGTTGACGATCTGCTGCATATTGACGGATTTTATCGGAAAATCGAGCGCGTCCGTGGTCCCGGCCGCGCGCTCGTGGAGCTCCGTTCGAAGAAGGATCCCATCTACCAGCGTGAAGCGGTCTCCCCACGCGGGAAGGTGCTCCCAGCGCAGCGACAGGTTCGCCCACCCGTGGCCCTCGGTCCCGAAATCCTGGAAGAGCTTGGCTGCGTCCTTTACGCGCGTGAGAACCCCTCGCACGGTGTGGCTCACAGACGTCCAGACGATGCCCACGCCCTTGCAGATCGGGCAGTCAACGCGGTCCGATCGGCTCGTCGCAGAGCGGCACGGGCACAAGTCCCGCTGCTCCCACGCGAAGCGCGAGCCCTTGCCTTCGATCTGCGCAATGAATCCGTCGGCGCTGAAGTCGGCGCGCGGGGTCAACTGGCTCGGAACCGGGAGGTCGAAATCCACGTCAAGCCTCCAGTATCATGCCGATGTAGCGCGACCGGATGCTTGCGAGGTGGGCCTTGATCTCCTTCTGCAGGTTCCCGACGAACGCTCCGTAGCCCGAATTCGTGGCGCTGGACGTCGTGTTGACGGACTCGGAGAGCCCGTCGAGACTCGTGCTCCTGGACGCGATGCCCGCGCCCGCGATGAGGTCGCCGGCGCGGTGCAGGATCGGGATCGCCGCGAGCTTCGTCAGGCAGTCCCGGATCTCGTCGTCGAGCTTCGCGTAGTCGGCCCGCACGCGGCCCGCGGTCACGAGGTTGATCGTGTCCGCCTGGCCGTGCACCGGGCCCGCGCCGACGAGTCGTTCGTGGGCGCCGAACTTTCCGATAAGCTCGTTGATGAGGGTCACCGCAGACGCAAGGTTTGTCGCTGCCGGAGACGACAGGACGTTGACGGCGTCCGCGACGGTGTGTGCGTCTGTGTCTGCTATGTGCGCGATGTAGGCAAGGCGGACGGCGTTGAGCTGTCCGTTCAACTCGTCGATGTCGCCGCTGTAGTCTTCCCATACGTCCCACCCGCCGTTCGAGAGGACGCTGTTCGTGTCGTCGGCCGCAAGGTGCACCTTCGGACTTCCGGCGTCCACGATGCGGTGCGCCTCGAACATCGCCGTCAGGTCGCTCACGGCGTCGTGCAACAGGAACAGGTCTCCCTCTTCCCATCCGGCCGTGTAGCTCAGCGAGTACCAGTCAGGCCAGCGTCCCGCGGCCCCCTTTGCCTGATTCGTCCACCACAGGGCGAACGTCATGCCCACGATGTTGACGGTGAGGCCGCCCACTGGGACGATCTCGACGTGACCGCCGGCCGTTCGGACGTTCAGCCACGATTCCGGGATGTCAATGATTTTCTGCGTGCCGTAGTAGAATGCCAGCGACAGGGTCGCGCCTGGCTTCAGTGGAAGCCAGTTCGTCTTGATGAGCGAGAACTCTTCCAGGCTGCGATCGTCTCGGTCGCAGCGCTCATCCGTGATGACGCGTTCGTTGATAACCACGCCGGTCCGGTTCTCGAGTGTGCGGACCGCTCCCCGGATTGCGTTCTGATAGAGCGCGTTCGGAAACGGGACCCCGTTGCTCGTCAGGTTCACGCCGACGAGCGTGGTGCGCTTGAGCATCTCCGGGGTGATGGGGACGACACTCGCCACGGTCCCCCCTTAGATGGCCGCTGCGCGAAGGATCGCGACCGCGGGCGGTCCCGGGAGCTTGGCCGCGAGGCCCGCGGTACCGAAGAACTCGAAGAAGACCTCGCGGTCGCGGGCCGGAGACCGCTGCTCGACGTAGCTCAGCACGGCGGCGGCGGTGTCCATGAGGAGCCAGGCCCACGTACCGGGCTCGACCTCTTCTTTTCCCCAGACGCGCACGCTTCCGGATCCGCCGGCGGGCCAGACGACGTGCCACAGGATTTCGTTGGAGCGGCACGCCATCGCGAAAATATCTGTCGGGGCGACCGTATTCGGGTCCGCGTCGTTGCCGGAGATGTCGATCCGGAGATACTGCTGTTTCCCGTCCAGGACGTACTGATTTCCGTTCGGCTCTCCGACCAGGGCGGCGAACTGGTTGGACGGCGCGTCGTAGCTCCGCCCGACGGCGTTTGTGGTGTAGCCGGATCCCTGGTAGTTCCTGCGTTGTTCGGCCATGCGTCACCTACCGCCCACAAGGTGGGCTGCCCGGGGAGGACGGGGGCGGCCGGGAGGAACCAGCTCGGTCGGGACGGGGGATGCAACCGCCCCGGCCTGTGCCCTCCCCGGGCGGCCTATCGACTATCGAAGCACCCGAACGTGGTACAAATTGACCCCGTTCGCCGCCGTCGTCGGCGTGAAGTAGCCGCCCTCCGCCGACGCGACAACGAAGGCCTCGAGGGTCTCGCCGACGGCCAGAACGTCGAACGCCGCCACGGGCCCCCCGACGCCAATCCCGAGTCCGGTCTGCACGGTGAGCGTCTCGCCGGCTCCGATGTCCGCCGACGAGACGACGGACACGATCGTGGAGAACACCTGCGTTCCCTGGACGGTCGCGCCGGCCACGAGCGCCGCCGCGAGGATGGTCTCAACGACCGTGTCACCGGACTCGTCGGTTCCGGTGACGGTCAGGTTGGGCGCATTCCACGACCCGTTGTTGCTGCAGACGTACTGCAGCGTCCGGGCCGGAAGCGGGAGCGTCCACGGTCCGACTGCGTCGTTGATCACGCCGCCGCCGCCCGCGTACGCCGCGTGCGTGTTCGCCGGAGCCGAGACCGGGCCAAGGAAGATCGTCTCCTTGTTCCCGAGGATGCCCGTCAGGTCTCCCGCCACCTGGACCTTGACCAGAAGGTTGGGAATCGACGCCGTAGCGTCGTTGGCGAACGAACCCGCGTCGCCAGTGCTCCCGTTCTGGAGGGTCCCGCCGTACTGCTGGAACGCGCCTCCGGTGGATTCGACGACGGGATCCGCCGCGCGCGTCGCGCTCAGGTCGCAGCCGTGAAGGACGATGAGGCCCGCGCTCTGGTTGATGGCCTCGACGTCGTCCACGGCAGCGATGTTGCAGCCGAACGCGGTGAAGCGTCCCGTGCTCGTCATGGTCAGCGGGCAGACGGTGGTCGGCGCCGTCATGTTCGTGAACGACGCCCGGACCACGGCCGTACCGCTGATGGTCACGGCCTCGCCGGTCGCACAGTTGATGAGCACGCAGTTGGCGGAGATCCCGAGCGTGTTGGTGAAGGAGATCCCCTCGATCACGCACCCGTTGGCGCTGATGGTGGAGGCTCCGGATACCACGACGCTCGCACCCGCGACGCCGCGGATGTTCAGCTTCTTGCTGATCGTGAGCGCAGCCGAGTAGGTCCCCGACATCACCATGAGCAGGTCGCCGGCGGTCGCCGCGGTGATGGCTGCGTCGATGGTCGCCAACGGCTGGTCGATGGACCCGTCGCCGATGACGTCGTCACCGTCAGTGGAGACCCAGAAGACGTTGCCGAGGCTCGCCAGGATGCCCGTCAGGGCACCGGTGGTCTGAACCCGAACGAGGATGTTCGGGAGCGCCGCGGTCGCGCCGTTCGCGAAGGATCCGGCCCCGCCGGCGCCACCGTTGATGAGCGATCCCGCGAACTGGCGGTACGATCCGCCCGTCGACTCAACGACGGGATCGGCCGCGCGCGTCGCGCTCAGGTCGCACTCGTGAAGGATGATGAGCCCGGCGGTCTGGTTGATCGCTTCGACGTCGTCCACCGAGGAAAAGAGGCAGCCGATCGCCCTCAGGGTCCCCGTGCTCGTGAACGTGAGCGGGCAGACCGTCGTCGGGGCCGAGAAGCCCGAGAAAAGCGCGTAGACGCTTGCCGCGGCGCTGATGGTCACCGCCTCGCCCATGACACAGTCGACAAGGGTAGCGTCGGCGGAGATACCGAGGGTGTCGGTGAAGCTGATTCCCTCGAGGACGCATCCCGACGCGCTGATGGTGGAGGCCCCGGAGACCACGACGCCCGACAGCGCAGACCCGCGGATGTTGAGCTTCTTCGAGATGGTCAGGGGATCCGAGTAGTTCCCGGGGGCGACCATGAGCAGGTCGCCGGCGGTCGCCGCCGCGATGGCTGCGTTGATGGTCGCCAACGGCTGGTCGATGGACCCGTCGCCGATGGAGTCGTCACCGTTGCCCGCGACCCAGATCACGTTGTCGAGGTCGGCAGCGGTCAGGGCGTAGTCGGGGTCGCAGGAGATGACCTTCCAGCGCCCGCCGGCCGCGATGGCCGTGTTCGTGTGGCGCAGCGTCATGCTGCGCGGCCCCTCGTAGAGGGCCGTCGTTATGGCGGAGTCCCAGACCAGCATGGCGTTCCACGCGGTCGTGTCCGTGGCCGTCCCCGCGGTCAGGTAGTCGGCCGTGAGCACGTTGACCGCGTCTTCGATCGTGTGGGCCGTGAGGAGCTCTTCGTGCGCCGTGAACGCCGTATACAGCGCGTTCGCAAGCTGAATCGCGCTCCACAGGTCGTTGGCCGTCGACGCCGCGATGTTGAGATCCGTCGTGTCGTCGGCCGCAAGGTGAACTACCGCACCCTGGGCCATGTGCGCCACGAACGCCGCACGGATGGCGTTGAGCTGGACCCAGATCGTCTGCGTGCCCGCCGCCGCCGTCCATGTGCCCGATCCGCCGCTGGCCGCGATCGTGTTCGTGTTGTCGGCGGCGCCGTGCACGGTCCCGACCACGTAGGCCCGGTGCGCCTCGTACTGCGTCGTCAGGTCTTCGACGAGATCACGCATCGTGGTCATGAGGAACGGGTAGCGGACGAGGCTGACACGGTCGTCGAGCAGGTCCTGAACGGGACACTGCGCGGCCTCGAAGAGGTTCTGGAAGACACGCCCGGGGAACTTCTCCTGAGATCGGCGGGTCTTCCGGTAGAGGTTCTCGTTCGGCTCCGAGGCCTCGATCTGCGTCAACTGCGCCTCCGAGAGGAGGACCGGCGTTGTGTCCGCGATGGCGCTCATTTCTTTGCTCTCTCCCTTCGGTTTGGAGAGGGGAGGGGGGCGTCCCCCCTCCGTCTCTCGCCTACCGCCTCACGGCGGCGACGCTTACGCCGCGCCGCAGTTGCGCCACATGAACAGCTTCGAGGGGGCCTTCGCGAGCAGGACGCTCAGCGAGATGATCGCGAAGTGCTTGTAGAGGCTGATCTCGGCGAGCTGCTTCCGCCAAGCCCGCTGGCCGAGATGGACGTACTGCAGCACGCTCGGGTCGAAGGCCAGCCCGTAGGCCGTGGTCGTTCCGGGGATGTCATCGTTGTAGTCGATGATCGTAGTGTTCCCGACCGCCGCCTTCGCGAAGTTGAACGCGAACTTGCAGGTTCCGACCAGACCGTTCTTGTCGGATCGGTAAACCTTGTAGTAGTACACGTTCGTGATCGCGTTGTCTGTCATGGTCATCGTCACCCGATCGCCCGCAGCGACGGACACGACGGCACTCGACACGGGGACGGAGATCCCGCCCGGTCCGTAGGCGACCACCTTGTAGTAGTAGTCGCCCGCGTCGGCGGCAACGAACTGGCTCGACGCGTGCGCGCCGGCGGCCGGGGCGACGCCGATGACCGGCAGCGTCGGCTTGGAGTCGCCCTCGCCGGCCGCGAGCGGCTCGTTGCCGTGGACGCCGCCGGCCTGCAGGAACGCGGAGGACTCGAACTTGACGAACCCGTTCGTCGTGTTCGCGCCCGTCGGCATGACGTTGATCGTCGTGCCCTCGCCGCCCATCTTCGCGCTCGGACGGTTGTAGATCAGGTTCGACTCGGCGAGGTTGCCGAGACTTTCCTGCGACGAACCGGACATCCAGACTTCTTCGATCCGGCCGAACTTGTCGGTGACGATCCGCTGGGCCGCGTTGACATTCGCGCCCGTGATCGCCTGGCCTCGAAGGTCAACAATGTTGGTGCTCGGCGCGCCGCTGAGCATGAGCGTGCGGAGCCCATCAATCTCGAGCGAACACATCGACTGGTCGCCGTTGAACAGCGCGTCCTCGAGGTGCGACAGGTGGTTGATGAGCGCGTTGCGCTGCTGGAAGGCGTCCGCGTTCTCGCCGGCGCCCGAGATGATCGAGACCATGTTCGCGACGTCGCCGACGCGGAAGTAGTCGACCATCAGCATAAGGCTGGCGATGACGCGTTCGATCTCCGGCGTGGACTGCCGGGACGGATCGGACGTCTCCAGTTGCCATCCCGGGAGTCGGGAGCCTACGGACGTCTGCTTGACGTACTGATGGACGGTGTTGATCGCCTGCGCGGCCGCAAGACGATTGACGAACTTGATGTTGGGAAGCGACTCGGCGACGCTCGTGATCTGCGAGTCCAGCGACTCGATGGTCGCCGGGGCGAAGGTCCCCGGGGCGGCACCCGGCGTCGGATAGCCGACGTTCAGGGCCTTGATGAGCGCGTCCTTGTCGCCCGATCCGAGTCCGAATCCGGCCGGAGCGAAGGAGCCGCCGTTGTAGTGAAAAAGCATGTCGTGTCTCCTATCTGCTCGCAGCCGGATAGGGCGTCCCCTGCCGCCCTCCGGGTGCGGCTCCTAGCTGATGCACTCCAGGGCCTCGAGGTCGGCCTTGAGCAGGGTCGCGTGGCTGGGCGCGAACGAGAGATTCTGCAGCGCCTCGTCGAGATTAGCCGCCGCGGTGCTGTTTCCTTCACGCCGCGCCTTGCGGAGCGCTCCGAGGATATGGATCTCCGCCTGCGCCTTCGTCAGGGTCTCTCCTCCGCTGGCGGCCCTGTCGGCGGGATGCGGCATCGCCGCGACACCGCTCGGAATGCCGGTCGGCGCCTGGGCGCGGCCCATGGCCTGGTCGAGGCCACGCATCGTCGACTCGAAGCTCTTGACGAGATCCACGACGTCCCCGAGGCTCTTCGCGAGCTCGGCGAGGACGGGCTCCTGGGCGATCATCCGTTCGCCCAGGGCCCTCTGGAAGTCGACGGAATCGGCTGCCGTGCGCGCCAGCGAGCCCTCGGGCAGATCGTCGATGGACACGCCCATCGCCTTCTCGAGGGTGTCCATCGATTCGATCTGAACCCGAAGACGCTCGTTCGTGTCCGAGAGGTCGTCCATCGCCTTCGCGAGCGAGTCGTCGTCCTCGTCCCTGGGGGCGGCGCCACACGACGACAGGAACTCCCGCTTCTCGTCGGCGGAGAGCTCGTCGAATGCCTTCTTCAGCTCGTCCTTCATCATCTTCTCCCTTTTTCGCTTCCTTCGCGGCTGCACGGACGGCGATCCGTCCAGGCTTTCCGGGGCGATCGGTTGAATTGCGGTAGAGTCCAGGCACTTATTGGCGTCGGCCTCTTCGGCCTCTTCGGCCTTGCGCCGCTTCTCTTCTTCGATGTCGTCGGAATCCGGCTCGAATTCGCCGGGGTCGCGATCGTCGTCTTCGTCGTCTCCCGCGCCCATGGCCTTGTAAAAGGCCTCAATGCGGGAGTCCGGGTTCATGGGGTGCATGTCGAAGGCGATATTGCGGACGATGGCCTTCGTGATGGAATTCGGATCGCGCGGGTCCCGGGCCTTCACTGCGCCCTCGACGCTCAGTCCGAATCCTCGCCCAAGCTCTTGCATTGCAAGCTGTTTCTGGAACAGGTCGCGGCCCGTTTGATCGTCGAAGAACTCGCCTTCGACGAAAATCCCGGGCTCGCCACTCTTGGGGTGCGTACCCTTCTGTAGCGATTTCAGGATCGCAACCTGGGCGTACTTCGGATCGTCGAAGCCCTCACCCTTCTTCGGGTCCGGTGTGTGTTTCCAACGGAAACCACCGCCGCCGCCGTCCTCCGGCTTCTTCAGGAGGTAGGAGAAGTCGAGACCGCCCGGGAAGACCTTCTCGCCCTTGTGGTCACGGCGCGAAGTTGTGGCCCAGCCCTTAAAGCACAGGCGCTTCCCGTCCTCGGCCTTGACGAGGTCCATGCCCTCGCAGAAGAACAGCGGGACGTCAAATGTGGTCTCTGTGTTCGGCAATGCAGCCCTCCATGTCGCGAGGGTGACATATGATTTTGCTGTGAATCTATTCAGATTAGCGGCTTTGTGTGTGTGTTTTGCGGCTTTGTTGTGCGGTCGAGTCGTGGCGGTCTGTGCATTCCTGCGGTTGTGTGCGAATGTGTGCGTTCGGTTGCGGTCACGGCAGGAATTCGGTTCCGACTATCCGGTTGCGGCGATCCGTCGCGGCGCAGTCTTTTCGGGAGCGCCCCCCTCGCCTTCGCCGCCGGACGGAAGCCGCGGCGGGTTGCCCGTGATCATCGATTTCGGCACGACGTCCCACTCGTCGGTCAGGGCGAATCCCTCGGGAACCCGCACGGTCCTACAGTGACAGTGTGGATGGATCGTGCCGATCGTCGCTTTCCAGTCCGCCTGCTTGCGTCCGAAGTTGTTCAGTCCGTTCGACGTGAACCAGGAGATGGGCTTCACGATGGGGAGCCCGTCCGGTCCCAGGTACAACGCATTGCAGTGGTCACACGCGCTGGGGTTCGGGATGCGGGCGATGTTCGCGTCACCGTATCGGGAAGAGATACTCGCCGCGATTCCGAGGTTCGCCGCCTCCTGCAGTTCTGTCCGTGCGATGCGATCCCAGTCGCGATCCCACGTCTCCGTGCGGTGACCCAGCTCGGACTTGAGTTTCCCGGCGGTCCAGCGCTCTTCGACCGCCTGAACCGTCTTCTCCGAGACGATGTCTTCGATCGTGCGCTCCCCAACCTCGACGGAAGCCGCGAGCGCGTGTTCGGCGTCGGCGTCCTGAATGGCGCCCAGAACGTCGCCCGCAACCCGGTCCCCGCGGCTCACGATGAGGCTTCCGGCCCGGGAGCGCGCCGCCGCAACGGCCGCCTGTTCCCGCTCCGTCATGGGGATCGGGTCCCGCTTGATGCGCGCATCGAGCTCGGCATACGACAGCGCGTTGACGTCCTCCGGATACCACCCGCGCTTCGCGCGCAGCTCGGCTTGCTCGACGTGCGTGCGGAGGACACCGAGCGTCACGGCGTTTCCGAAGACGTCGCCGTTGAGCAGCCCCAGGGCGTCCGCCGGCGACAGAATCCCGGCGTCCACGAGCCGCTGGACGTCCTCTTGCTGGACGGCCACAGCCTCGGGCCCGACAAGCGAGATCGCGAACGCGAGGTGATAATCGCGGATGAGGTTGTAGAGGTGGAGAATCTGCTCAGGAGTCATCGGCCGCCCGTTCCGCCGTCCCCGTCCCAAACCATCAGAGGCGGGGCGTCACTGCGCGCGTGAATCGTTCCCGTCAGCGTTCGCCGTCCGGGGTGCTCGCCCGGCCTCGCCTCCTCCCGGGTTTCCGGGAGCGTGAACGACACGGGAGCCGTTGCCGGGTGCGGCGGTGGCGTTGCCGGTGAGAAACCGAATCGCTTCCTTCTGGACATGCAGAATCATCCTCCGTCGCATGGCCGCGTAGCCCCGCTGCAGCCGCGCGTGCGACTGCGCGAGAGACAGTGCCTCCCACTCGGGGGGACTGACGGCCGGGGTCGTCGTGGCTTTAGTTTTGGCCCCCATGCACTACCCTTCCCCGTCGCCGTCGTCCACGGGTGCGATCTCCGACGTGTAGAAGCGGAGGTTTCGCCCGCGCTCGCCCCGCTGCCAGGACGGCACCGGCGCGGCCTTCTTGAAGCCCTCCGGTTCAGCCTTGGCCTTGCCCTTCTTCGGGTCTTTGCCGGGCTTCTCGGGGGCTCCCTGTTCGTCGTCGCCCTCGTCGTTGGCATCCGGAGCGGCGCTGCCCTTCTTGCCGGCGCTCGCATCCATGAACGACAGCCCCGGGAACGCGTCGTCCTCGCCTCCGTCGTCGTCGGGCGCGGCGCCCGGCTCCCCCTCGTCCCCAGGGGCCCCGGGTGCGCCCTCTCCGCCGCCGGCCGCCGCGGCCTTCTGCGCCGCGTACTGAATCCACGTGGGGCTCAGGATGCAGCCGCCGGTGCCGTCCGGCATCGGAGCCTTGTCGTCCTCGGCGCGGAGCTCGTCGACGGTGTCCGTGGTCTCGAGTCGGAGCTTGCGGATCCTGAGCTTCTCCTCGGGCGTCTTCGCATCCATCCCGACGAACGCGAAATGCAGCGAGGGATCCATCGGCCAGATGATCCACTTGTTGACCCACTCTGCAATCGCCGACAGCAACGGCCAAAGCCCGCGATCCTGAGACAGCAGAACCCGCGTGTTCTCGCCGCTGCCCTGGCTCAGCGCCGACTTGACGCCCTCTGTGCCGTAGATGAAGTTGATCTGCGCCGGGTCCATCATGTAAACCGCGCACGCGACCTTCAGCAAGAACCCCATCCACTGAGAGAACTCTTGGTCCTTGTTGGACTTTTTGAAGTCCAACCACTCGATATCCTCTTTCTCGTCCGGGTTGACCTGCAGGTAGGGAACGCGGTGGGCGTTGCGGACGCCAACCATCATGGCGCGGAGCTGTCGCTTGAACATCTTGAACTGTTCTTGCGTGTACTTCGCGCGGACCTTCAACATGCCGTTCGTCAGGATGCCCTGGTGAAACTGCGCCATGTTGTAGTCCATCGAGTCCAGCAGGGCTCTCAGGACCTTGATCAACTCGTCGAGTTCGGGCCACCCGTAGCCGTAGCTCTCCGCGTCGGATCGCGGGCGCCGAACGCCGAACAGCAGCTTTCGCGCGGGCCACGCGCCAACGACGGTCAGCCGCTTGTCGACCTGGACGAAGTCGGGGTTCTCCGGGGTCCCGCCGAGGTTGGTCGCCCCGAAGAACGCTTCGAGGCCCATGGGGGCCCGTACGGCCCTCGGGACCGCGCGCCGGATTTGGTGAGACGGCATGGAGAGGAAGGCGGCCGGCTTCTCGTCCTTCATGTCGTAGAGAATCTGCGCGCACCCCTGGTCGAACCGCAGGGCGTCGTGCGTGAGCATTGCCAGGAAATCCCCAAACATATAGCGTGTTTGGATGTCAGAATCTGACCAATTCCCGCAACGCCCGATGAACTTCTCCGCCTCCTGACACTTCCTCCTCTCGGCCGCGGTCGCGGTCCGCTTCTTGTCGCGGATCCGGACCTCGTAGCCGATGGAGTGCTCGTCCCTTTGGACGACAGCGAACCGCCGGACCTCGTTGATTCGCGTCCAGAGGATCGGGGAGATCACGGGGTGCATCGCCAGCAGGCGGATCTCGTCGTAGGATAGCCGGTTCATCGGGCCCGGCGTCGAGAGGGTCTGCGGCTGCGCGTACGGCGCCGTATCGGAGTCGAAGAGTTGGCCCGCGATCTCGGACGGAACGCCACTCAAGCCTTGCGGGGTGCCGTCCTTCGCGTTCCGGGCGCGACCCCGGCCGCCGGCGCCGGGCTCATCGTCCGTCTCGTCGAAGAGACCGGAGCGCCGCGCCTTCTCGATGGATTCCCCCCATCCGTCCAGCGCCGCCGCGGCGGTCGAGCCTGCGCCGCCCGCGACGAAGCGCGCGACCGTGCGAGCTCGGCTCCCCGTCGTGACGACGGCAGAAGCCGCCCGCTCTCCGATGCGCCGGGAGAAGCGCTCTACCGCGTCCTGCGCTCGATTTCGCAACGACAGCGCCATCAGGCGGTCCTCCCTGTCCCTGCCAGTCGGAGCGCGTCTGCGGGGCG
>CAYOCZ010000046.1:0-13933 GCA_964402475.1 uncultured bacterium
ATGCCCTACCATACTACTGGTTGGTGTTACTGGAGTAAAGGACATACCCCCATGGGACCAAGAACTCCAGGACGTTGCCGACACGGCTAGTCGGATGGCTTCCTCCAGAGCTTCTTCCATGGCCAGCTCAAGGACTCCTTACTGGACCGCTCCCTATGTAGGGTGTTGAGTTGTGGCTCCTGCACCCAACCACAGGACATACAGACGGATAGGCTTGGATGCCGACGTGGCAACTTTTAGACGCATGCGCCTACAATCCCGGCCCGACAGCGATCAATCTGCAACTCACAATCTGGAATCCTCTATCTGGAATCGCTTGGCTGGCAACACGCGCCGCAGGCGCGGCCTGCCGCCTCGGCAGCCGGGCCTAGGAGGAGGTTCCGGCCACCAGTCGGCGGAGTACGAAGGGGGCTCGCCGACCGGGCTTCGGCCCCGGCCGTCTCAGGCGAGTCTGGTCAACGCGGTCGAGAAGGTCGGCAACGCCGGCGTCCGCCAGCCCGGCCTGCCTGAGCAGCTCCGGCATCCGTTCCCGACCCAGCCGGTCATCGCACCGGGATAGCCCGAACAGCGCCTGCCGCGGGCCGCGGGCCACGCCGAGGGCCAGCAGGATGGCCAGCGACTCCGCGAGTGTCGGCACGGCCTGCGCATGCAGCCCTTTGTCCGCCAGAATGAGCCCGACGTTGCCCAGCTCGGCTGCCACGCCCACCTGGTAACCGATCTCGCGTTCCAGCGCCAGCGCGCCTTCGTAGTACATCAACGCCTCGTCGAGTTCGCCCCGGTAGTGGTGGATGTTCCCGATCTTGCCGAGGCAGCTCGCCATTCCCCGTCGGTCTTCGGTCTCGCGTGATACCGCGAGCGCCTCCTCATAATGCTGAAGCGCCTCGTCGAGTCTGTCCTTGTCGCAGTAGGTGCTGCCGATATTGCCGAGGCAACCCGCCACACCCGGCTTGTCCCCGATCTCGCGCGATATCGCCAGCGCGTCCTCCTGGAACTTCAGCGCCTTCTCAGATTCGCCCCGGTCGCGGTAGATGTTCCCGATGTTGGCGAGGTACGGCGCAGCCGCGTGCTGGTCACAGTACTTGCGGGTGATGGCCAGCGCCTCCCGCGACTTCTTGAGCGCACTGCCGAGTTCCCCGTAGTCATGGCGTATGACCCCGATGTTGCCGAGGGCCGCAGCTTCCCCCCGCTTGTCCCCGTAGAGTTTCGCGAGCCGGGTCGATTCCTTGAAATCCCTGAGCGCGTCGTCCGGACGGCCCTGGATGTAGTGGCACACCCCGGTCTGGATGTAGAGCGGGACAAGCTGCTCTCCGCTCGCCTTCGTCTGCGCCTTCCGGAAGTGCTCGATTGCCTGGTCCCACTGGCACGCAGCCATGGCGGCAAGGCCGAGCTCAAACGGCCGCCAGACCGGGGGGTCTGACTCGGGAAGCCGACCGAAGTACTCCGCCATCCGGTCCAGGTCGCGCCGCATGACGTCCGGCCTTGCCCGGACTCCTTTCGGCATCAGCCTGCGTTGTTCCAGCCAGCGGTTCCGAAGGTACGCTATGCCCAGGGCAACAACCAGACACAGGATGGGTATGACTACCCACAATGCTACAGCGTCGAGGTTCTGTCGAAGGAAAGCGCCCACGTTTGTGATTCTAGCACCGCATGTTCTTCAGTCAACCTGGGTCAGCGCCGGGACACGTCAACCCTGACCGGGCCGACGCGCAGGCCCTCCCTTTTCATCAGCGCGACCCGCAAGCCTTGGGCCGTGAATCATGGATCGTTTGCCGTAGCCCGCCAGACCTCCCGGGCTGCCGTGACGAGATTCTGAGACTGTCCCGCTCACTTGACAACTGTTCACAGCACTAGACTGCCTCCATGGACGGAGGTCGAATCGGCCACAATGCCCATGTCATGTCCCCGGAGGTACCGGGGCTAGTCAGGCTCGAGTTCGAAGTCGGAGGCATACCTGTCCGCCTCGGCGACGTCCTCGACAGCGACAAATGGCGCAAGGCGTGCGCAACCGGCGTCTTCAGCCGTGTGGGGCTTGTCGGCAAACTCATGCTCGGCGCCGGGCTCTCCACAGGCGAGGCGTACTCGGCCAGGAATCAGGATTTGGGGTTATTCGGCGGCAAGGTGTTCGCCGGGCCGAACCTCGGCGACGGACCCCTGAAGTACGGCACGTCAGCCTTGGCAATCTTCCGCAGCGGCTGCCTGTACCGGCTGAGGGCCGGCGTATCCGGTAACAAGAAGGCTGCTTCACACTTCGCGAAGCAGTGTGCGCATGCGCTGACCCGCCTGCTCGGCGAACCGAACCAGCGCACGAAGAGCGGTGCGCACGTATGGTGGGGTAGCACAGACCGTCTGACACTGGTCCGCACCTCCGACGTCTACTTGGTCCACGAACGAATCACCGGCTAGCCGAGCAACGACGGCCGGGCACGACCCTGAGCGGAAGCGCGCCTGGAGGGACTCGAACCCCCGGCCATCGGATTAGAAATCCGATGCTCTGTCCACCTGAGCTACAGGCGCAAGCCGAATAGGGATCCCGGAATCAAGGACTCAAGGATTCGAGTGGCGGACCCAGACCGCCCGAGCTGAACTCTAGCCCCCAGCCCCTAACCCCATTCCCTTTTCTGGATCGGGGAGACTGGATTTGAACCAGCGGCCCCCACGGCCCAAGCGTGGTGCGCTAACCGGACTGCGCTACTCCCCGTAGAACCAACTGCGGTTAATATAGGTGCGATAAGGACATAAGTCAACACGCGTCAGGAACTGGGCGAGTGCTCACCGGGACTGACCCGCGAGCGAAGGAAACCGATGACCTGCTGCATTGCCCGGGCGCGGTGGCTGATCTCGCTCTTCACGCCAAGGCCAAGTTCCGCGAAGGTCCGGTCGTGCCCTTCAGGTGCGAATATCGGGTCATACCCGAACCCGGCTGAGCCGCGCGCGCTGTGGGCGATGCGACCCTCGCAACGGCCCTCGAAGCAGGTCTCGTCCCCGGCCGGGTCAACGAGGCACATAACGCACCGGAACCGGGCGGTGCGGTGTTCCTCCGGCACCGAGACGAGACGGTCAAGAACCTTGCGAATCCGGTCAGTATCCCTCGCCCCTTCCCCGGCGTAGCGGGCGGACTTCACGCCCGGCTCTCCCCCGAGCTCGTCCACCTCGAGGCCTGAGTCTTCAGCCAGGGTCCACAGTTTCGAAACCCGGGCCGCGCTGCGGGCCTTCTTGAGGGCGTTCTCCTGGAACGTGGCCCCGTCCTCTTCGACGTCAGGCGCACCCGCGATATCTGAAAGCATCGTCACCTGCCAGCCGGTGCCCTCGAGCGCATGCTGCATCTCGGTCACTTTGTGTAGGTTGCGGGTTGCGAGAAGCAGCTTCACAGATGCCGCTGCCCAACCGCGTGTCCCGCAATCTCGGCGAGCAGTTGCTTGAGCTGCCCTAGGTGCTTCTGGTCTGCGACGAGCACCGCGTTGCCGGCCCGGACGATGACGAGGTCCTTGACGCCCAGGGCTGCTACGATGCCTGTGTCCGAGTTGACCACGCAGTTGGCAGAATTCCTTGCCACGAGTAGGCCGTTGGCAACGTTTCCCAGACGGTCCGGCTTGGTGTGGCGGGCAAGTGCCAGCCAGGAACCGACGTCGTCCCAGTCGAACGTGCCGCGTACGCAGGCGACGTTGTCTGCCTTCTCCATCACCGCGTAGTCGATTGAGATTGACGGTGCATCACGGTACAGCCGGGCGAGGGCCGACTTCTCGCGGCGCGTGCCGATTGCCCGGCTGAACTCCTCGAGCCGAGCATGGAACTCCGGCATGAACTTCCGGAACGCATCCAGGATAGCATCCACGCGCCATATGAACATGCCGCTGTTCCAGACGTAGTTGCCCGCCGCCAGGTAGGCCCGGGCCCGGGCCGGACTCGGCTTCTCTCTGAATCCCCGCACCCGATGCGCGGTCAGCCGTCCCTTCCCGGCAATGCGGCTATCGAGCTGGATGTAGCCGTACCCGGTATCCGGCCGTTCCGGCCTGATTCCGAATGTGACGAGCAATCCATCCCGGGCAAGCCGCGCGCCCATCTTCACGGCCTCAAGGAAAGCGGGCCGGTCTTCGATGAGATGGTCGGCAGGCAGCACCAACATGGTCGCGTCCGGGTCTTCATGCTTCAGGTACTCGGCAGCCAGGCCGATGGCCGGCGCCGTATTGCGGCCCAATGGCTCGAACACGAGGCGTGCCGAAGCGCCGAGCTGCCGGCGCAACACCCGTTCGAACTCGACCGGGGCAACGAAGAGCTGCCGTTTCGGCGGGCAGAGCGGCAGGACCCGTGCGCTCGTCTCCTGGGTCAGAGAATCCCGGCCGAACAAAGCTATGAACTGCTTGGGCAAGACGCGCCGGCTCTTGGGCCAGAACCGCTCTCCCCTGCCGCCACAAAGGATGACCGCGTGCAGGCTCATCATTCCTCCTCACATGAAACCGAGCGCAGAAAAGCGCTCACGACCAGGCCGCCGAACCGCGTGCGGATGGAAACCGGTATCCGCTCCTCGCCGTCGCCAAGGTAGACTGTGCCGAGTGGGCCACCGGCATTGGGCACGACGGCGATGCAGTCGAACACTCCGGCCGGAGTGCTCACGGTCTTCGCGGACCGGGCAACCGCGACCAGCTGGTAGTTGCGTCGGTCAACGTGCAGCGCCGTTCTCACCGTGTCTCCGGGCACGAGCGGCAGCGTGCGGAAGTAGTACCAGGTCGAGAGCAGGTCGCGGGTGCCGGGTTCGAAAGAACAGACACTACTGTCCGAGTAGTCGACCACCGATCGTTCGGGGTCATAGTTCGCGGTCCATTCGGCCCGATAGTGGGGTTCGCGCGTCCGTTTGTATGAACGGAGCGTCACCATGTCCGAGACCCGGCACCAGGTTTCCAACCGGTAGTTGGCCCAGAAAAGCCAGGAAAACGACCGCGTCAGCTCCAGGTCTGCCCGGAAATGCCAGCACTCGTCGGTCCCGACCGTCTCCGGCTGCAACGCCTGGAGGGTGAGCGTGCCGATCGAGACCGGACCATAGCGCAGACCATAGTCGAGCCGCTCACCCGGAGCGACGGCGATGGCCAGCGCAGCGATAATCGGAAGCACCGGCCAATCATAGGAGCAGACGGCGAATAGTCAACACGCACGCGGCTTCGCCGCGAGTTCGCAGCTACCGGCTTGCAGCTTGCAGTGTGGGAGTCCGCACTCCTGGCTGCTGTATTCTGCGCCCCGCCCTCGGCGCACCCGATTTCTCCGTTCTTCTGTCCCTTTGTTCCTACCACCGTCCGTTTCCGTTGACAGTCTTGAGCCGACCGATAGAATCCCGTGATGGCTATCACACCAATGGACATCAGGAAGAAAACCTTCACGACCCAGCGCCACGGGCTTTCCAAGACCGAAGTCGAAGAGTACATCGGAGAGCTCGCCACGGAGATAGAGAACCTGCGCAAGGAACGCGCGCAGCTCACCGAGAAGGCGGAGGAACTGACCGAACACCTGGATGCATACGAGAAAACCGAGCAACTGCTTAGGGACACGCTGGTGACCGCGCAGAAGGCAACCAACCAACTGCGCGAGGAGACGAAGAAAGAAGCTCAACTCGTCATCGAGAAGGCGAAGCTCGAGGCGGAGCGAATCAAGCGCGATGCGGAACAGCAGACGCGAAACGTCGGCGATGAACTGCGGACGCTCGAGGCGAAACGCTCGACCCTGAGCGATGAGATCGCGGGTATCGCCCGGACGTACCTGGCGATGGCGGAGCGGATGAGGGACAGGAAACCGAATGCTGAAGCAGCAGATAGCTCAAAGCGTCCAGGCGATACGAACTAAGACCGACTTTCAACCCGAACTCGGCATCATCCTCGGCACCGGCCTCGGGAAACTGGCGCAGGATGTCAAGGTCGAGGCCGCGATCCCATACGAAGAGATACCCCATTTCCCGGTACCCACCGTGGAGAGCCACCGCGGCCGACTGATTCTCGGCAAACTGAACGGCCGCCCGGTCGTGGTCATGCAGGGAAGATTCCACTACTACGAGGGCTACGAACCAGAGCAGATCACCCACCCGGTGCGGGTGATGAAGGATCTGGGAGTCAAGACCCTAATCGTCTCGAACGCCTCGGGCGGCGTCAATCCGCAGTTCAGGGCCGGCGAAGTGGCAGTCATCACCGACCACATCAACCTGACCGGTCTGAACCCGTTGCGCGGACCGAACGACGATTCACTCGGGCCTCGTTTCCCGCACATGGCCGACTGCTACGACCCGGCGCTGGTCAGCCTAGCCGTTGATGTCGCACTCAAGCTCGGTATCCGACTCCACCCGGCGGTCTATGCGTGGGTCACCGGCCCGAACCTCGAGACCGCGGCCGAGTACCGCTACATCCGGACCATCGGTGCGGACCTCGCCGGTATGTCGACCGTACCCGAAGTCATCGTCGCCCGGCATGCCGGGCTGCGCGTGCTCGGGTTCTCGGTGATAACCGATATGGGGCTGCCCGACGCCATGAAGCCGGTAGGACTATCCGAGGTGCTGGCCATGGCCGCCAAGGCCGAGCCGAACCTGACCGCCATCGTGAACGAGGTCGTAAGACTGATATGAAACGACTTCGTCGGCTTACGTTCATCCTGCTCGTCCTAGCCGCTGCCGGGTGCCCGAAGCGCCCCCAACTCCGGCCGGTTCCGCAAGACGCCCAGCAGGCGATTGACCAAGCAACCGCCGACCTGGAAGCCAAGCGATACCGCCAGGCCGAAGACCAGTTCACCTTCATCATCTTCAACTTCCCGGGATCGCACCAGGCATCGGACGCGCAGTACTATCTCGCCGAGACCTATTTCCGCAGCAATGACTATCTCCAGGCCCAGAACGAGTTCGACTTCTATCTCAGGAGCTTCCCGAACGGCCGCTTCCAGGAAGAAGCCACGTACAAGCTCGCGGTCTCCTACCTACGTTCGGCGCCAAGCCGCGTCCGCGACCAAGCCCGGGCGCTCAGAGCCCGGAAGATTGTCAATCAGTTCCTGGAGACCTATCCGGACTCACCGCTCCGGCCGGAAGCCGAGAAACTGCTCGGGGACATCGCCGAGAGACTCGCGCTCCGTGAGTTCGACGCCGCCCGGATCTACTACACGTCCGGCGAGCACAAGTCGGCACTAGTCTACTACAACTACGTCGATGAGACCTATCCGGCAGAGCGGTGGCCCGACGTTGAGCGGTACCGGTTCGCAGTCAGCCTGCTCGAAACCGCCGACACGACAAGGGCACGCGAAGTCCTCAGCGAGCTCATGACCGGCTCGGGCGGACCGGCAGTCAAGAAACTCGCGCGCGCTGCTCTGGCCCGCACCAACTGAAGTGCCGCCCCGGCTCGGCGTGTTCGGAGGGTCGTTCGACCCGATTCACCTGGGGCACGTGCTTGCAGCTTATGACGTCAGGCGCACGTTGCGCTTGGACCGGGTGCTGGTCGTCCCCACCTGCCATCCTCCCCACAAACGCGGCCCGCTGACCTCGTACCGCCACCGGCTGGAAATGACGCGGCTTGCGATTGCCGGCGAGCCCGGCTTTAAGTTGTGCCGGGTCGAGGAAAGCCGGCCCGGCCCTTCCTACACGGTGGACACGCTGGGCGCGCTGCAGTCGCTGTACCCCGGCTCCGCGCTGTACCTGATCGTCGGTTCAGACCAGTACCGGGATGTATCTTCCTGGCACCGGCCCGACCTACTCACCCGCCTTGCCCGGATAGTAGTGATGAGCCGGCCCGGTGTAGAGCGGCCCGCGCTTTTCCAGCGGCACGACCCGAAGCGGGTACTGCTCCACACCACTATCCCGGTTGGAATCTCGGCTGCGGCAGTCCGGGCAAGGGTTGCCAAAGGCCATTCTGTCCGGTATATGTTACCTGTGAACGTCACCAAGTACGTGAAACGGCACCGCCTGTACCAGCGCCCGACGGTCTCGGCCGCTTGAACACGGTGCCCCATCCGATTCAAGCAGAACCGCACAAGGGCAATTGCCCGAAGGAGAACTGATGTTTGGAACCGCCTTTGCTCAGACCCCCGCGCCAGCCGCGCCCGCTGCCGGCGGCGGCATGAACTCGATTCTCGGATTCCTGCCGATAATCCTGATATTCGCCGTGCTCTACTTCCTGATGATACTGCCCCAGCAGCGCCGCCAGAAGAAGCACACGCGGATGCTCGAACAGATCAAGCGCGGAGACCGTGTGGTCCTCGGGGCCGGCATCCATGGCATCGTGTCCAACGTGAAGGAACAGACCTTCCTGGTCAAGGTCGCTGAGAATACCGAACTCGAGATCGACAAGTCCGCGGTCAGCTACAAGTTCGGCGCCGAGAAGTAACGCGATGGCGAGGCCGGCCGGCAAGAACCGCCGCGTGGTTCTCTACGGCCACCGCGCGCTCAGGACGAAGTCGCGCCTCATTGAGAACTTGACGCCCGAACTCATCCAGTTCCTGGAAGACCTGAAGGTGAGCATGCTCACACAGGACGGGCTCGGTCTTGCCGCGAACCAGGTCGCGGAGACGGTTGCCGCGTTCGCCATCGACCCTCGCGGAGCCGACGTCGACGTGGAGCCGTACTGCATCATCAACCCCGAGGTTGTCGCCACCGAAGGGCTGGTCGAGGCCGAGGAGGGATGCCTGTCACTGCCCGGGCTGTTCGACTTCCTGCCCCGTCCGGAATTCGTGCGCATCACCGGGCTCGATGATGAGTTGCGGCCGATTACGAAGGAAGGCACCAGGCTCCTGGCCCGGGCGTTGCTGCACGAGATCGACCACCTGAACGGGGTCTTGTTCATCGACCACTTGAGCGAAACCCGGCGCCGGCTGTTTGACACCAAGCTCAAGGAAATGGAGTCGCAGGAGAAGAAACAGTGCGCGTAGCCTTCTTCGGCACATCCGAGTTCGCGGTCCCCGCTCTCCGCGCGCTCGCCGGGTCTGCGCATGAAGTCGGGCTGGTCGTACCCGCCCCGGCCCAGCCGAGCGGACGCGGCCGGAAACTGGCCCAGAGCCCGGTCGAGAAGGAAGCCCGCGCGCTCGGTCTCGCGGTCCTGACTCCGGAAGACCCGAACGACGCGGCGTTCGTTGCTGAACTCGAATACCGGAGCCCGGACGTCGCAGTGCTGGCCGCATACGGCTACATCCTGAAGCCTTCCTTGCTAGCGGCGCCTGCGCTCGGCTTCCTGAACATCCACCCGTCCCTGCTGCCGAGATATCGGGGTGCCGCGCCCATCCAGCGCGCCATACTTGCCGGAGAACGGCAAACCGGTGTGACAGTCATTGTCCTGTCCGAACAGGTGGACGCGGGCGATATCATCGAGCAGGAAGCCGTGCCCGTCGGCCAGAACGAGACGGCCGGCGAGCTGTCGCAACGGCTTGCCGATGCCGGTGCCCGTTTGGCACTTGAGGCTCTGACACGACTTGGACAGGATACGGCGAGCCGCACTCCGCAAAACCCGAAGCTCGCGACCCGCGCACCGAAGATCACCAAGTCGGAACGCAGCATTGACTGGCGCGAATCGGCCAAGCAGATACACAACCGCATTCGGGCGCTCTCTCCCGAACCCGGGGCGGTCACGAGCTTTCGCCAAAGGCGAATCGTCCTGCTCCGCTCGCGAGTCCACTCGATGCCTGACAAAGGTGAACCCGGGCAGTTCCTTGTCCAACACTCTGGACTTGTGGTCGCTGCCGGCTCGGGCACCGTCGAAATCATCGAGCTCAAACCGGAAGGCAAACAGACCCAGACCGGCCAGGATTTCCGCAACGGCCGCCGGCCGGTTGCCGGTGAGAAGTTCGCAGCATGAAGCAACGCCGCAAGCGCCGGCACCACAGGCTGCGGACGCTGCTCATCGCCGTCCTGGCTTTCGCGCTGGTGGTGGTCGCCCTCAACTGGGTTGTGATGCCGCTTGTCGTCGGACGCGGCCGGGAGACGACCGTGCCCGCCATTGTCGGCCTGGACCGGTTCGCTGCCGAGGAGTCCATCATCAAGGCCGGGCTGACGCTTGGCGAGGTCCGCAGCGTCTCCAACGCAACCGTGCCCCCGGACCTCGTAGTGGCCCAGCACCCTGAACCCGGGCAGTGCGTCAAGCTCGGGCGCCAGGTTCGCATTGACGTGAGTCGCGGCGGCTCCAGGCTGAAGGTCCCCCATGTCGAAGGACTGACTCTCCCCCGGGCTATCGCCCTGCTCACCGAATCCGGCCTCTCGATTGCCGGAGTCGAGTCGCTCCGCGCGCCCGCCCTACCGCCGGGACAAGTGGTCTCAACTCGGCCGCCGGCCGGCGTCGAGGTAGATGAAGGCGAGCGCGTATCTATCCATGTTGCTGCGCGGGTCGGCACCTTCCCGATGCCGGACCTGGTCGGCATGAACCTCGAAATCGCGAAGGGGATTATCACAGCGCAGGGCCTCGCCCTCGGCGAAGTCAAGCAGGCGCCGAGTGACGAGCCGGCAGGCAACGTGCTGGTTCAGTATCCCGAGGAGGGCATGACCGTCCGCGACCTTGACACGGTAAGCCTGATCGTGGCTACGGCGGCAGTACGAAGATGAAGGTCGCCGCGTCGATTCTCGACTGCGATTTCCTCCACCTGGCGGGTGAGCTGTCGGCGGTAGTGAAAGCCGGCGCCGATGTGATTCACCTCGACGTGATGGACGGGCACTTTGTTACGAACCTCAGTTTCGGCGTCCCCCTCGCCAAGGCCGTACGCCGGGCGGTGACCGTGCCGGTTCATACCCACCTGATGGTCAACGAGCCGGAATGGCTGATCGAGAAGTTCCTTCCCTATTCGGACCTGGTCACATTCCATGTCGAGGCCGCGGAGGCGCCGCAGCAGTGCCTCGAGACCATTCACTCCGCGGGCAAGGCTGCCGGGATCTCGCTTAACCCCAATACGCCGGTCGAGTCCTTGCGACCGTTCATCGCCGACGTGCAGGGCGTACTCGTGATGAGCGTGTACCCGGGATTCGGCGGCCAGGAGTTCTCCCCCGAGTCACCGGGTCGCATCCGCGAGGCGGCCCGGCTGATAGGCGACACCGGATCGAAGGCGACAATATCGGTGGACGGCGGCATCCACCCGCACAACTGTGCCGCAGTGGCCGAAGCCGGCGCGCAGATGGTCATCGCTGGGAGCGCCATCTTCCACAGCACCGACTACGCTGCGGTAATCCGGGCCCTGAGATGTTCGACGCACTGACCGACCGCTTCACCCAACTCCGCCGGAAGCTGCTGGGCTTTGGCCGGCTGACCGACCGCGAGGTATCCCAGGCCCTGCGCGAGGTCCGTACCGTACTGCTCGAAGCCGACGTCAACTACAAGGTTGTCGGCCACTTCATCCGCTCGGTCGAAGCCCGACTCAAGGAGAAGGACGTCGAGGCCAGCCTCAAGCCCGGCGAGCTCATCAACGCCACCCTGTATCAGGGGCTGGTCGAACTGCTGGGCGGGACAACGGCCAAACTCGACCTGAGCGCCAACCCGGCCGTCATCAGCCTGGTCGGCCTGCAGGGCACCGGCAAGACCACCTTTGCGGGGAAACTCGCGCACAAGTTCCGCAACCGGAAGCCGCTGCTCGTCGCCTGCGACCCCAAACGGCCGGCCGCGTCCGAACAGCTCCGGTCGGTCGCCGAACGCGCGAAGTGCGACTTCTACCCGGTGTCCAGCGACGTCGTCGCAACCTGTCTCGCCGCGCTGAAGCAGGCCCACGACCGGTCCAACGGCTTCGTGGTCTTCGACACCGCGGGCCGGCTTCACATCGACGACGAGTTGATGAACGAGCTGGCCGCGATTCAGGACAAGGCAAAACCCCATGCCAGCCTGCTGGTGCTCGACGGCATGATCGGACAGGACGCGGTCAGCCAGGTCGAGCAGTTCAACACCCGGCTCAAGCTGACCGGCTGCTGTTTCACCAAGCTCGACGGTGACGCCCGGGGCGGCGCCGTGATGTCGGTGCGGCACGTAACCGGACTGCAGGTCTCTTTCATCGGCACCGGCGAACACCTCGAAGATCTGGAAGATTTCCACCCGGACCGGATTGCCTCGCGCATCCTCGGCATGGGCGACATGAAGAGCCTGGCCGACAAAGTCCAGGCTGCGACCGAAGGCCAGGACCAGCGCGCAGTCGCCGAGAAGTTCCTCAAGGGCAAGTTCGACCTCGATGACTTCTTGAAGCAGCTCAAGGGCCTCAAGAAGATGGGGAACGTCTCCAAGCTGCTTGCAATGATACCCGGGGCCGGAAACCTCCAGGTCGACGACCGCGAGTTTGTGCAGGTCGAGGCGATGATTCAGTCCATGACCGCGGCGGAGCGGCACAATCCCGACCTGGTTGACGGCTCAAGACGCCGCCGCATCGCCGCGGGCAGCGGCACGACCGTCACTGACGTTAACCGGCTGCTCAAAGAATTCGACCAGGCCCGGGTGCTGGCCAAACAGATGTCCGGTGGTCGCGGCCCGCGCCTGCGACTGCGCTAGCCCAAGCCCGACCGCCCGTCACTCTCTACAATTGTTGGCTGAAAGAATACTGGTACTGGCGCGGCCGGCTCGTGGTGCCGCGCCCGGTCATGACCCTCTACCTCGGGATGATCATCTTCACGTAGCCGTAGACCTTCTGCTCCTTGAACGACGCAACCAGCTCGCCCTCTTTGAAGAACCTGAAGTAACCCTCCAGTTCCTCAACCCGGTCTGCGTCAATGGTTACCTGCGGCCGCTTGTCGCACTCGATAAAGACATCGTAAGGCACATCAACTCCTTTCAGGAATCCATCCCGGCGGGGCGCCGGCTCTGCTCTAGGGCATTATGCCGGATAGAACCCGGCTGTCAAGGGACGCCGGCGCGCCCCGAGCGCCACGCCTCGACTTGCCATTCTGCGCCCATCTGCGTCGGGTCACAACCTTGGCCGAAAGCCGTGCCTGACACGGACCGATGGAGTTCCCGGGAGCCAAGCCGGAGTGCGGTGTCAGACCGGACCTCGCCAAGCGTCTGGTCACCCGCGCTGAAGTGCCGCTCAACTCCATCCACGCCTGATTGGGAATCGCCAGACTGCTCCTGCGCCACGCCTCGGCCGACCGGGCCGACGTGCGAGCACCGGCATCACGTGCACCCGGTGTGCCACCAGGCGTCGGCACCAGCGTCCCGGTCTTCGTCCGGCTGACCATTGCTGCGACCATCTCGGCCGCAGTCCCGCAGTTGGTCGCCGGCATCATCTGGGCCACCAACGCGCAGACCACCTCAGCCACGACCGCGCACATGACCTGCCTGACCACGCCCGCGACGCTCTCCGAGGCTGAATCGCCAATCATCAGGCTCACGACCTTGGCCATGGACGCTCAGTTGGCCCAGGCTTCGACCCCGGCCACAACCTGCGCAACCAGTCCGCAGACCACCGCGGAGGCCGTATCAGCTACCGTCACCTAGACCGTCCCCGGGACGGTCCCCCCAACGATGACCCAGACGCCTGCCCGAATGCAGGGCCGCGCGCCCAGCCGTGTATCCTGCTCATCTTCTGGCACTTAGACGCGCCTGCACCAGACGCCCGCGGCGAGCGTCTAAGAAGCTGAGAACGGACAGACGATGCGCTTGCAGACCCCTGCCTGCCCGCTCCTTAAAGTGACGGTACCCACATGGGGACTGTCCCCGAGGTCTGAGTACCGGCCAAGACCGGATGAAAGGAGCGCGGAAATGTCCGACGTGACTCGACGGATAGAGCGCTGGGAGAAGAAGTACAGTCCAGCGCAGGCCAAGGCGACCCTCGACCTTCTGCATGAAGGCATGAGACAGCGCTACGAAGCTGCAACCGTGGAGATGACCGCGATGGAACTCAAGGTGAAGGAAGTGCTGAATGCGCAGGGTGTCCACACTACCAACTACGTCCCCTATCTAAGCTATGCCCGCCAGCTTTGGAAGCTCGGGCGGCAGCAGCATATCACCGGCGAGAGCTTCGCCATGGCGAG
>CAYOCZ010000047.1:0-5165 GCA_964402475.1 uncultured bacterium
TGCCAGTCAGGCTTCATAGCGTTTCCCTCGTGCTCTCAGAGTGCGGCTCGTGAGGCCCTGTGCTGCGCCCAGACGCACGCCGGGGCTTCTGGACGGGTCTACCCATGTCGTGCTCACTCGGGGCTATCTGGGGCCTTTTCTTGTGGCAGTTCCACGAACCACTTGGCGCTATCCGAGGCCATAGGCCAGCACCATCATGGCGATGATGAACAGCACGAAGAAGGCAACGCAACCGACGTTGGGCGACTGCAAGGGACCGAGATGGACTTCCTGGGACATAATGGCCTCTGCTCAAAGGGGATGGGACGGAGGTCACGGCTCCCGGGCGAGGCGCTCGGCGTACTGGCGGTCGAGTTGGGCCGCAAACACGTCTGACGGCATGTGGGGGAAGCGGAGCTTGGGCGGACGAGGCGGATCGACGTGGAGGATGATTGTGAGCGGCGGAACCCGCTTCCGCGGAGTAGGCGAAGTGGGCGGAGTGGACGGTCTGAGGTTCTCCTCCTTTCGCTGGAGACCGGCCTCGGCTCGTTGACGTGCCTTGCGGTCGCGCTTGGCACGCTTGGCCTGCTCGTGGCGCAGACGACGTATCCGTGCCCGGTCGGCCTTCGACAGATGCCGCTTGGGCTGACGGCGGCGCTTCGGCCTCCGCTTGGGCCGCGCCTTTCGTGCCCGTTCCGCAGCCAACGATTCCTGGACCAGCCGGGCGATATCCTCCCACACGGTGGGCGCGGGGCGGCGGGCTTGCGACGGGTGGGTCTCGGCAGGCCGGCCGCGAACCCGGCGGCGCGATCTGCCCGAGCCTGCTTTTTGTTGTTCCCAAGGCATCGCTATTCTCGGCTACGGACAGGAGCTAAACGTCAACGTGGTAACGAGTTCGGTATGGCAGACACGATTCTATCGCGAGGGTGCAGACGAATCAAAGGGCCGCGGGCACACAGGTCGCCAGGTCAGGACCGTGAGGCCACTCGGCATCACGCGTGGTCTTCGCCCCCGGTGTCACCTTCAACCGTCTGGGCGCGTCGTAACTTGCGCCGCACTCACGGCATGTCAACACGACACGGTCACCAGTCAGATCATCGCCGGTCGGCACGCACAGCACACCGCCGCACGCGGGGCAGACCGACCGGCCGCCGTGGAACAGAGGGTCATAGCGCTCGGTCACTTTGCACCCCCTACACTGGAATCGGCCGAGCTGGGTTTGGGGTAGCACAACTCGTTCTCGTAGCATACGAGCTTCTCCCTACTGCCGCCGGGTCCGGCGAACATGACTATCCCCCCGCCACGCCACCGAGTTGTCACGAGGCCTCTCTTGCCCGTGATCTTGTGGGCCACGATCTCATTCACCTGGAATGGTTTGCCCTGGAGGTTGCGCTGCTCCTCAAGGATATACATGAAGAAGAGGAACGCGAACACGGGCAGCAGGAGACATGGCTTCCAGAGTCCCGAAGGATCATGACTGCCCCATCGACGATCAATCACCCATATCATCACGGCAGGAAGAAACGCAAGGCCTACGTACAAACACACGCATTGCAGGTCACTCATTTCTCATCTCCATCTCCAAAGGCGCGGGCGTCGAGTTCGCTGAGGATGCGATTCTGAAGGTCCGCGACGAGTCCCATGCACGTATGCGAGTTCCCAACCCATCGCCGAATCGTGGAGAACATAGCTTCACCGTCCGGCATGTTCGTGCGAGTGGTCATGCCGATGAACGCGGCGTAGTCGAAGCGGTGAAGCAGTTCGTGTACGAGATCGTCCGTCGTCTCAAGACTCAAGTTGGTTTCGTCCGGCATCAGAGGCTATCCACCACCGTAGACATAGGCGAAGAATGATTCCGAGGGTTTCTCGCAGTCGATGATCTTTGTTGGTGGCCCGAGCTGGTCAGCAATGTGCTCTCCAAACAGCGCCAAGGCTTCTTCAAGCGTGGCGGCGTAAGCAACCGCCATGCCATCCGACCAGTCGCTCAATACATGCTCCCAGATGAACACCTTCATGCTTTGCTCCTCGCGTAGTCCATGCAATCGCTGCGCGTGGCGAAGCCCGGCCCGTTGAGAACGAGGCGCACGGTGGGGGCGAATGTTCCGCGGTCGTGAACGGCCTTGCAGCGGCGGCGATGGGCGCAATCGTGGCGGCGGCAGTCCGCAGTGAACGAAAAGATGATCTGTCCGTCCTCGTCGGGCATGCGAGCGGCGGGAACCTCGACGGGCTGGTGGGGTATGAAGTTGAGGCGGTGGCCCCGGCAGCAGCTATCCTCGTCGGGCTGGGCGTTTGGCTGTTTGGTCACAGGCATAGACTTATCTCCAGCATCTGGAAGCAGCGGACAGCCAACTCGTTGATCGCCGCGCGGTCAACCTTTTCGGGAAGCGTGCTCGTGGCATGGGCGGCTTTCAGTTCTCGGTCCAACCGTTGAAACTGAACCTCAAAGTCGTCACGCTCTACGTTGCCCCGCTTCAGATCAAGCAGGAAGCGCCGGTCGTCCTGGTCATCAACGTGAACCGGGAACTGGCCTGTCGTCAAGGCGATGATGCCGGCGGACAGCAAGCGCAAACAGTGGCTGGCGTTCTTGGGCGAATACCCGTAGCGCTCGATATGCGTTTTGCGCAATGCGCCCAGCTTGCGCGTGCCCTCGCCTATCGCGCGCCGATACTCGGACAGAGCGTAGCCCGAGACCACGCGGAAGATGCCCTTGCTGAGAAACAGGGCACGCTCCTGACGAAGCAACTTTCCTTCTGGCGAGGCCCCCAAGACGCTGGTCTCCGGGGCGTATAGCACCTCAAGCGCCTGGGTATTGGCCCCCGCGGCGAGCGCCACGAACTGCCGCAAGTCCCACAGCACCCGGTCTTCGTCGGCGCTCTTGATCGGCTTTGCGCGGACCAGGCCGAACAGATAGGCCGCGGTCGGCATGACGTAGACGCCTCGCGTGTCGTGGTCGCTTTCGGGCGTAGCGAGCCCGTAGGCGTGGCTGCCGGCCTCGACGAGTAGCAGCGTGGTCGATTCTGGCATGTCAGTTTCCGTTCGTCAGGTAGTAAAGTCTCTTTCCGGTGAACACCATATGACACCCACACTCGCAGGCGAGCGTGTCGCCCTCCGACCACGAGAACTCCAGTTGCCCGATTTCCTTGCTGCAGACGGGGCACAGCAGGTAGTGGTGCGTGACCGGACGGTCGGGCTTGGCGGGCTCGTCCCCGCCTGTAGAACCATCGGGCCACATTGTGCGGTAGGCCTTGCTATGATCTGACAGGTTGGCCCGTGTGCCCGAACGGATGATGTCGTCCGAGCTTACGCCGCTGGCCTCTCCCCTTCTCTCGGCCTTGTCCATGCGTACGACGTGCTCATTCCTCAGGGATGTCATGCTCTTCTCCTCAGTCCAACCATCTCTTGAACAGCGCCACGACGAACGCACAGGCGACGCCGAGCAGCACGCAGCCCACGAGCACGAGGCCGTTTGATTCAGCCATGAAGCACGCAAACGCGGTGACGACTGAAACGCACGCGCCGAGAAACAGCCAGTCGGTATCGACGGGTTTCATCTCACGTGATTCCAAGACGGAGCGGGGCCAAATAGGAGACCAACCGCGGCCAACACGAAGCCGAAGAGCAGGAATGGAAGCGAGGCCGTAATCCAGGCCACGAGCCAGCAGACTTGCAGTCCCGTCCACACCGGCCGGAGTCTGCCAGATTGACATACTTGGTTGCGGACGTGAGGGGATGCCATCGCGTGACAGAGCATCCACAAAGCAAAGAGCAGGGCAAGGCCGCACAGAGCAATCCCGAGCGTTTCATGCACGTCCCGAGACACGGTCACGGTCCACAGACCGAGAGCAAACAAAGGCGGCCCCGCTGAGACGACTAGCACGAACAGGTGCGCTTCGATCACCGTCAGCAGTCGGCTGAGCATTCTGGTCTCCTCTGGATTAGATCTTGTCATTCGTAAATCCACTGCCGCGCGATCTCGCACAGCGCAACGAACACGGCATCCTTGTCTCGTTCCAACTGCCCCAAGTCGGCGTACGGCACAAGGTCGGGATGTGTCTTGTTCTCGCGGTCATAGTCTGGCCCATAGACCCACCCCATTGCGAAGTACGCCTGCATCCAACTCCCGTGGAGTTCTTCTGGCGAGCGCGAACGCTGTTCCCCGCACTGGCGTTCGATCACCTTCAAGAATTGGTCGCGGAATGGCTGCTCGCGTTCGGCCCACGGTACGGGAATGATCGGTGCCCCTGCGGCCTGGGCAGCAAGCCGCGCCCCGTCATATACGAACGATGCTCGTCTCTCTGTCAGTATCATCGGGATCTCCTCCGGAATGAACTGCTCGCGCACAGGTGGTGATGCGGAAGGAGACAGGCCCCACCTGCACCGCGGTCACGTTGACCCGGCGCTGACAGCACGCACAGTTGTGGGGCCTGTCAGTCACGTCTGGACCTCAAAGTCATCGCACGCACCTGAGCGCGCCTTGCACTTAGATCGTCGGTCGATCTTGCACCCGCCCGCTTCGGGTACGATACTACGCGCGCCCGGCCCCGGTAGTGCCAACCTCACCGGCTGTTCCCAGTGTTGGCAGCGACCGCAGACACGGGCGTCGGCAGCGATCAATCTATCGGGCTGCTGCTCGACCGCACCCATCTCGCCGATGCACATCTGGACAATCCCGTGAAGGGCTTCACAAAGGGCTTTGGGTTCAACAGCGGCACGGGCGACCGCGACCGTTCGCTCAATCATGTCCAGGACGGCCGGCGTGTCTGGCGTCTCGCGGACTACCAGATGATTCGGGACGATGATCGTCACCTGGACTTTGTGTGCGGGCGCGCTATCCACTGGTCTTTCTCTTGGGCGAGCGTGATTTCGGCACGGCAGACATGGCAGCGGGTGTAGAGGTCTTCGCCTGTTGTTTGCCCGACTACCGCGCCTGGGGCGTCACAACGCGGGCAGGTGAAGGCGATATTGACCGGCTGCAATGTGCGGGTGAAGTTCATTTGCGCCGCTCGGACACTTGGCATACGGGACATGGCGGCGGGGCCAGGTTGGCGGGGTAGGACTGAGACAACTTCTGCACGTGCCCGCAGAGTACGCATCTGACGCTACGACTTATGCACGTCGTCAAGGCCGCCGGTTTCCTGGGCACTCCTATGTTCCTCCGCTCTGGCGGTCGCCGCAATCGTGCCGCG
>CAYOCZ010000047.1:5265-13898 GCA_964402475.1 uncultured bacterium
GCTCTGGGCTGGCATCCTCAGGGGCTGTCCCGGTAGTCCATCCCGGCGTTTGCGCCAGGGTCTGATATCTATGGCCCCCACCAAGAACCGTGCGGGCAATTTGATCGACGAGCCAACGGGCCTGTGGGCCTTCCACGGCTGCGTACCGGCGCATCAGAATGACGGCATCGCGGACGGACCGTCTGGCTCGCGACCGCGCCGGCCCCTCCTCGGCCTGTGCCTGGAGAGACTTGATCGCCGCGCAGATTGCACCCATCACGGGGACGGGCTCGGGAGATAGGCCCAGGAGCGCGCCGATGGTTGCCCGCGCGGACTCGTCGTCCTGGCCCCGCAGGGGCCGCGGCGGAAGCGGTTCGGAAACAAGTCGCATCTGTTCCGACGCGTCAAGACGAGCCGCCCGAAGCTCGTTTGCAATGGCGAACAGGGCGTCTACCCCGTTGCGCGCGTTCTCACCACCCGCAGGTTTGTAGTGATCAGCCGCGGCCGGCGCGGGGACGGTGCACAATGCTTGGAGTACGTCCATGCCCTTGCGCAGAGCGCCCCGAACCACGAGCAGGCTCGTACTCCCCAGTACGTTCTGTACGTCCATGTCCGCGAGAAACTGTCGGGCCTCTGCCAGGGTCACGGCTGATCTCCTTCAGGTTCGTAGGTCAACTCCACGCCCTCCTGCCGCGCCATCGTGTCGTACTGACCCGACACGTCCAGGCACCAGGCAGCAAGCGTACCGATGGGGTACAGGTCGCGGGGCTGCATCGCTTTGCACGGTCCATGCCCAAAGTCTTCGGCGAAGCTCCGTCTCGCGAACACGACCTCTGTGGCCCATCCCTGAATCCAGACCGCGTCCCAACGATTCGGTTCGTAGATTATGAGCACGTACGCGGCCGCCCCGTTCATCTGAAAGTCGCGGAGCACCAGGAAGCCTTGGAGCGTCTTCACCTCGACGCGCGCGCCGTGAAGCACGAAGTCGCCGCGCGGGTCGCCCTTGATGTACGCCGCCAGGTCGGCAGGCACGCCGACCACGCGGCTGACCGCCAGCTCGCCCATGAGGCCGATGGCGTGGCACTTGAGATTGGTGTGCGGACCGAACCGCTTGTCGCGTGCACCGCCGCGCTCCTTGGGCCTCTGCCGCGCTACCGCCGCGGCCGATAGCTGAGACAAGTCGAGGGGACTGAACCGTACCTCGACTTCCGCGGGATGTCTCAGGACTGTTCGCATGACTCCGGTTCCTCTGGCGGCGGGAGTGCCTTTACTTCCACGGTCTGCAAACGGGGCACGCGCTCGGGCGTACTGACCGCCTGCCCCGCGAACTGCACGTTCACATCGACGCGCGCCATCTGCACGTCTCGGGTCTTGTCCGCCCAACCGCCGGATGTGATGAACTTGTCCACGTACACGCCGACGCTGATCGGCATGTTCTTGGCGAGGTCCACGAGTTCCTTCGCGCTGAATGTGTTGCCCTGCAATCGTTCGATGATTCGGTCGGCGAGCATGTGCGCGCCTTCAATCGTTCGCTTGTGCAACTCTGTGAGCTGCATGACCAGTTGGGTCTTGAGCGTCTCCTTCAGCTCTCGGATATACTCCGTGCCGTGGCTTTCGATAGTCTCCCTCTGCTCCGGTGACAAGCTCGCGGCCCACGCGCGAATGGTCGAGGGCGCCACGCCGATGATCGTAGCTACGTCTGGCGACGACATACGGTGGAACAGGTGCAGGACGCAGGCCGCGTACTTCGTCTCCGCGGGAACTTGCTGGCCCTTCCTGCCTCGTTTGTTGGTGGCTGCCTTGGGGAGTGATGCCATGTGGAATACCTGGGGGCCTCTGCCGGACGAATGGGTCAGTCCAGATGCTGCGTAGCTCAGTCCGCGTCGTCGCTGACTAGAAGATAAGTGAATCCGTCGCCGTCGGTGAGTCGGTCCAGAAGGTCACGGATCTCGTCATCGAGTTCGTCGCGGATCGCGATGAGCTTCGTGTTGCCCGCGGCGGCGCGCGCACCATCGAGAGCGGCCCGCATGAGCGCTTTGGTGCCGAGATAGACGCCACGGGCCTTGTCCGCTGCCTCGTGTGCCACGCCCGCGGCCTCCTTGGCCCGGTGCCACTCTGTCCAGGCCGTCGCGTGGGCGAGCGCCTCCGCAGCTTCTTGCACCTTGGGCTGGGTCATGGACGCGAGTTTGGTCTCCAGGACTTGGAGCGTACTGCCGTCGCCACGGTCCGCGGCCGCAAGGGCCTCCAGTTCGGCCCTGTGCGTTCGCTCACCGCTCTCCAGCAGACGGATGCTCGCGGTGATGGTGTACATCAACTTCTCGATTTGTAGGCGGGTCTCACGTTCCCGCTGAAGGGCAGCGAGCCGCGACCGCAGCTCTTTGATCTGGCGCTCTACGTCCGTGATCTCTGCGTCGGCCCCGCCAGCGACCAGGAGCCGCTCGGATAGTTCTTGCTGTTCGCCTTCGTGCGTTTCGATGGTCGTGCGGATCGTCGTGATCGCGGTCTCCGTTTCTTTGCGACTCGCGGCCCTCTGCGTGAGTTGCTCCTTGACCCCGTAAACCTCCGCCTCCACATCCGCCCGGGTTCGTGCCTGCTCCTGCTCTGCTTGGAGCGTCAGCCGAAGCGCCGGCAGGGAGAACGGCCCCGCCTGCCCCACGGGCTCGTCACCGAGCGCAGCGAGCGCCGCGTCCATCTCCGCCACAAGCTCCTCTGTAGACCTTGCATGAGCGTAGGCCTTCGCCCGGGCCGCATGGTATTCTGTGACCGGGCACACGCCCTGCTCGACCACGGCAGCGGCGTCCATTGGGCTGAACGTAAGCTCTGCGTCCCCGTCGCCGTTGATGATGTCCACGGTCAACACGGGCCGAACCTTGACTGCACGCATGTGATCCTCCTGGCCTCTGGCCGGTTGTATCTGCCCCAACTATACCACATCGAGGCCGGGAGGTCAAGCCCTATTTGCACCCGTTTGCAGGCCGCCTACAAGAACGACGGATGTAGCGGCGGAGGGTCAGGCCGAGTCGGAAGTTGGCCCGTAGCCCTGATAGTCTCCAGCTCCTCGTTCAAGGCATCGCATCGACAGAGCGGGACACAGCCGTCGAGGTTCAGTGATTCGACAACGCGCCTGCGCTTTGGCCCGAACCAGATTTCCTCAAGCGTAGCCTCGGTCAAGTCGCCCAGGCAAAGCCACTGGTTTGCGCGTGCGTGGCAGCAGAGATAGAGCCGACAGTCGGCCGCGATTGTTGCAGCAAAAGACTGGCCCCAGCACTTCGTGTAGTGCCGCACGAAGTCCTTGGCTTCGATACGGCGGTACTTGGGGAGCGACGCGAACACCGCGAACGTGGACGTGCCCAATCTCTGCGCCTCATGGAGCCGCTCCCAGAAGTGAGGCGTCATGATCCGTTCCACATCCAGGCGTTGGCGTTCCATCTTTGGGGTCGTGTGGTACGGCCGCACTTGGAAGTAGTCGACGCCGAGTTCGCGCGCCAGTCGAGCGGCTGCTACCATGCCGGTTTCATTCTCTGCGTCACAGAGGAACGCGGCCCCGACATCGGCCTGCCCATGTTTCTTTGCCGCCACGCATGACTCAATAGCACCGAGCGCCTGTTTCCACGCGGCCTTACCAACCCCGTGCGTTTGCTTGTAGCTAGTCGCGTCCCACGCGTCCATGCTGAACCGAACCCAGGTGCAATGCTCGACTGCCACATTCCATGCTCGCGGCCCGGCCCCGCCGTTCGTAATCAGTGCCGCGTCCATACCGCTCGCCGTTGTAAGCGCGAGAGCGGCGTCCAGGTGGTCGTGCAATACCGGTTCTCCGCCGCCGGTGAAAATCAGGCCACGACCGCCCAAGGCCGCTACCTGTTTGATCGTCCTGTCTATCTGCTCATTCCCCATGTGAGCCCCGACAGGATACCGCCCGCCTTGGCAGAGGTGACATCTGTGCTGGCATTCGTTCGTCAAGTCCAGTTCCCACGTCACGGGTACCGTATCGCCGGTCTCTACCCACTGCTTCACGCGGTCAATGTGGCACCCCAATTTGGTCGTGAATGGGCTACTCATGCTTAGCTCCAAAGGTGTGTATTACGTCGCGTTCGGTCTGTCCGTAGGCCAACCATCCCGTGCAGCCAACCTCAACTATCCGGGCCAACCAACTATCTTTAGCAAAGGCATTGATGGTCTCTACCATGTCTGGCGCAGCAATGTCGTGAAGCCCAATGAGCCCCCCCCTCCCGCAGTAAAGGTGCATAGTCTCGGAGTTCGCAGGCCAGGTGTGTCGCCTCGTGCGTGCTATCGATGTACAGCACATCGAGCATCTTCTCTGATAGTATATCCTGAACTGCCCGTTTGGTATCGACTGCCAATGAGTCGCCCTTCACGAGGTGTAGCGATTGGCCCCGAACAATGGCGAGGGCCATGAGTAAGTCTGCATCCCACTGAGGATCAATGTCTACTGAAATGATCGTTGTGCCTGGCGGGCAAAGCCACATCCACAGCAACGTCGAGCCGCCCTTGAAGACACCTATTTCCAAAAGCCGGGTTGGTTTGATGGGCGCAACAATCTGTTCGTTGAGTTTCAGATCATCGAAACTTTGAATGACTTCCACGGTTGGGTAAAGTAGTTTCGCCATCTCATGTACCGCCGCGGCGGCAGAAGCATACTGCTCTGGCGTATAGGGAAATGGCACGAATCCCACGCTACAGTTCCTTTGGTAGGTTTCTACAAGAAGAGGCCGTGGGCTATCGGCTCGGTGAGAGCAGCCAACACGGCATTGTAGCTGGCATAGAAACATCGCGTACATGCTCGACCATCGAATGGCGCAGCCTCGCCGTACGTTGACCAGTGGCCCATCGAGAATGCCTCGGGCATACAAAGGTCCAACTGCCGAGCGTACTGAACACCACAGCACGGGTAGACCATTCCACTGGCCGCAACCCATGGTCTAAGACGAGATACCAAACATGGATTGGTACCCGCTTCCGAAATGGTCCGGTCTTGCACAATCACACGGGAACCGAACGGTGCAGCAATTGCCCTGGCTCTGGTCGCCACCGATAGACTCGGGGCACGCACGTCACAACATAACCGGACGTGTGTCAGATTTGGAATGCAATTCAGCAGTTCGCACACAGAGGAGATCGTTGACTGTTCGGTATCGGTCGTAAGCACCAAGCTCGCTGCCATGTCCACACCTGGCATAGCCTCCGCAATGTGGCACAGTTCACTGAGACGGTCACGGGCGACAAGGTTATCAACGGAGACCCGACACCACGTAAGCGTTCGTGCAAAGATGGACGGCACGGACCCTTCCTCGTCCCACCGAAGTCCGTTCGTTGCGAGCCCCGCGGCGAGTCCGAGCGCTGTGGTGTGTGCCAGTATCTCCCCAAAGCCAGCGTGAACTGTCGGCTCGCCGCCGCCCGTGAAACTAACGGCGCGCGTACCAAGCGCTGCAAAGGCAGACAATACCGCCTTGGCCTCTGCCGTAGTCATCTCGACTCGCCGGTCTACCCGAGCACAACAGCACCACGGGCAGTCCGCGTTGCACGCGTTCGTGATTGTAAACTGAAGATGGTATGGTACGATGCGTCCGTCTTGAATGACCGCGCGGCATCTGAGCAGTTTGGCAGGGAGAATGTTAGCGGCGAGAAAGGAAGACGGATGCACTGTCATGTTCTTTGGGTGAAACGGAGAATATCGGCTTCCAACCGCATGGTGTATTGCTGCTGCATGATGTCCGCAAGCTTTGTGATACTGGGCCACTGACCGTGGCCCGTGTAAGATCGAGCGTCGTCTACGAGCACGACATGGCCCGTAATCGAAGAGGCGAGGATGGCGGCGAGTTCCTGATGAATAGGAGTCTGTAGCCACGTCTTTGGCGAGCGTGTTGAAATATAGTGAGCGTCCAGCCAAAATACCGCGGGTGCTTCGAGAGCATTCACAATCTCGGCCAGGAGCACACCGCTGTCACCCAACAGGCACGTCACATTGGACAGAGCGCCCAAGACGGCACGAGCGTCGTTGAATAACTCCTCGTCGCGTTCAATGGTTACGACTGACCGAAATGCCTTGTGCGTGAACAGAATCATGCTACCTTTGAAGGTGCCTGTTTCGATTAGCGTTCGTAACCCATACCGCTGAGCATACGAAAGCACAACGTTTGCTCTGGCGTACATCATGTATCCCACATGGACAGCAATTCCGCGTACAGTTTGTGATGTCCGTCGCCCGCGGCTATGAAATGCGTCACGTCCGTTTCAATATCGCTGGCATGGCGCAGTCTGTATGCCTCCGCTTTAGCCTCTTCCATCTGAAAGAGCGAGGCGTGATTCAACTGGGTATCGGTTCGGTTCTTGAGCTGTGAGGCACCATGCCGCCCTTGACCCCAATAAACAAAGCCTTTGGGGATAGGAGCAAATAGTTTGTTCGGGCCTGGCAGTAAGCCAGGATACCGCAGTAGCAGCGGGGTATCAATATCAATGAACAGCATTTGCTCATCCGTACAAATATCCTCTATGTCGCAACTGTACAAGGCGGCACGAGCGACTTCCGGCATGTCGCCGATCTTCCAGAAGTAACTCTGAGGATGGGCAACAGTGGTGGTGTGCATGCGAAAGCCAAGGCCACTCCACATCCATACCTTTGCAAAGATCAGGTGACTAAAGGACCATGCGGATATGTACTGCCGCACGGCCCCGCTCACAAACAAGCTATTCTTGTGCAAAATCGGCAGATGCCAATCAGCCATAAAAACGGGGTCGTGTTGTTCAAACATCGCGCTCAATTCAGCAAACCACGAAGGCCCGCAGAAATACACGTCACAATGGGTCATCAGCATGTAGGGCGTCTGAACGAACAACGTCCCGAGCTCTCCGTAGGCTCGCCATCCCACAGGGGCAAGGCTGGTGGTGAGGCATCGGCACAAGGGATGCGCCGCGGCGACTCGCTCACACCAACTGACGCAGTCCGGATACTTGGCATCAGGTACGAGAATCACGGGCATATCAGGACAGGTGGCCCAAAGGCTTGAAAGGAACAGTGTCGGCTCAGCAGGGAACCGGGAACCAACAGCGGTTACTGCCGTCACGTTTGCAGAATGGATCATTGCTCTTCCCTTACAAAGTACGAAGCACTGAGACGACTATCGTATTCCCTGCAACGGGCGAGACATCGCCGGCATGGGTCATCAAGATGCCCAGCGGACATGGACTCTCGCAGTCGCATCAACACCGGGGATTGTGCAGCCCCAACAATCGTCGTGGGTAGCTGGGCATACGGTTCGTGCATAGCGAAACCGTAGAGACACCGAAGATAGCCCTGCCTGCGAAACACCAGCATTGACCCAAGCACGGGGCAGCGTATACCACCGGCCTCAGTCACATACAACGTCGGCGAGCAATAGCTCCGGCCTTCCTGGTGTAGGTAGGGCGTCACGGCATCGCTGAAGGTGAGTCCAAGTTTGCTACAGGCACCGCGGGCAACGTCAAGAGCGTGTAATGCAGCGTCCCGTGAGGGGGCGAACGACTCACCACGCCAGTTGAGTTGACAATGCAAGAGTGCCAAGTGGCCTACGCCGTGCTTGCTTAACACTTCAGCCAGCTCGCAGAGATGGTCTATGCTCGCCGTCGTTAACACATGGTTGCATCGTACTGTACCGCCGGCTTGTACCACACGGTCTATGCCGCTCCATATCGTATCCCAACTGGACCCGACAGCAAGCTCTTCGTGGGTAGCGGCATCATGCCCAAGGATGCTGACGTGAAGCAGGAGCTTGGGAGAGAAGGCAGACGGGGGCAGATCAAACAATCGTGTGCCATTCGTCAAGATCGACAACCGACTTACGAATGGCAGGAGTAGGCTCGCCATATCGGCGTACTCCGGATGCGTCAGCACGTCGCCTGCGTTGGCATCGAGACGCACGGTCACGTTCCGAAGATAGGGTAATGCAGGCCTCCACGCGGCCTCAAACTGAACGTAGGGAACGTGAAATGTGGCGGGGTCTACAATGGCCGTGCCCGGCTCAAGCGCGCACATTCGGCACGCCAGATTACATCCGGCCGTTACCGAGAAATGAATGTCCGTGATGCCAGCTAACATGACTTGAACACCAACCAGTCATCGGACTTGCACGTAAGATCGTCTTCAGCGGCTTGGTCCAGCAGGAGACTTCGGCTTGAGTGGGCATCCAGGTCTGCCTCGTGCCAACGGCTTAGCCTGTGGTGTAGCACTTTGAGTTCGGGATGAGCTGCCATGAATACAGCAACCGCAGCGGTCGTACAGTTGTTTATAGAGCCCCAGGTATGCGCCCGATCATACCGCCAAGCATCGGCTGCCTCAGTGCCATGCGTGCGCTCGATCCAGGACAGAAAACTGTCTGAGTCTTGGAGCAGGTGCTGCCAATCCGTAGCACGCCCTCCCAGATGCGCTCCCTGCCATGACCACCATGGAGCCCACGACAGCCACAGCGCCCCGCCTGGGGCCATGTGCTCGACCAAAAGAGAGAGCGTCTCAGCCGGGCTTTCGACATGTTCCAGAGTGCCGTTGCACCAGATCAAGTCATAGAGATTATCGGCAGGAATGCTCGCATGGCAGTGAATCCGACTCAGTGTGGCCCGAACAAATGATGCTCCACGTACCGAGGCCATTACCGAGTCAATGT
>CAYOCZ010000048.1:0-13836 GCA_964402475.1 uncultured bacterium
TCCGGCGGGAGCTTCGTCACCAGCCAGAATAGCCCGGCCATCAGCAGGTTGATGACTGCAGCCACGACGATAAGCCAGCGCGCGGTCTTGATGCCGCCGGTCTTGTGCACAAGGTCGCGCAGAGTGAACGTGAACGGGTAAACGAGCGTGCCGGCGTCAACGCTGAACCCGGCAATGACGACGATGCGCAGGCTCGCGATATCAGCGAGCATCTGCGCCGCGATGTAGGCGGCAGAGACGATGGCGACCGAGGTCAGTCCCTGCCGTGTATCGTGGGACATTCTAGGCCCGTAGCGGCTTCCTGCCGACGACCACCAGTCTTCTCGCCTCGCTGTCGTATGCCGACCCGTCGTAACCACCGAAGGTCTCGACCTTCGTGAAGCCGGCCTGTCTCAGTAGCTCGTGCAGTTCTACCGCCGAGTAGAGACGCAGCCAGAGTCGGAACTCGTTAACCTTGCCCGTTCGGATGAGAATCCACCGCTGCTCGAACGCGCTCCAGCCGTCAACCGGCAGCCGTTCGTGCAGGACCAACGCGTCGCCGACTTCGTACCAGTCTCGGGCCTGATATCTCCGCGCCAGACCTTCTTTGCCGAGTGTCTCGATGAGGAACCTGCCGGCGGGGCGCAGCGACCGGTAGACGTTGCGGCAGACCCGCAGGTCCTCGCCTCGCTTCTGGAAGTAGCCGAAAGAAGTGAAAACGTTGATGACGGCGTCGAACGCGCGCGGCCGTACGAACCGGCGCATATCTGCCCGCACGAACTCAACGTCCAGCTTCTCGCGTCGGGCGGCCTTCCGCGCCTCGGCAAGGTAGGAGCGTGTGCGGTCAACGCCTGTGACCTTGTAGCCGCGCCGGGCGAACTCAAGGCTGAACCTGCCTGGACCGCAGCACAGGTCGACAATTGCCCGCCCGGGTTTGAGGCCGAGCAGCGCGAAGAGCTGGCCCGCCTCTTCTTGAGTAGCGGCGGTGCGCTCGGGCGGGAACAGCGCCGGCTCGAACATCCTCCAGAACCGGTCGTCCTCGAACCACGGCGACTGCTCTCTCAAGGGCTATGCGCTCTTCCGTCCGACCGCGACCAGCCAGCGTGAGGTGTGGTCGTACGGCGTGCCATCGACCCCACCGTAGACGTCGACCTTTGCGAACCCGGCGCGCCTGAGCAGATTGCGCAGTTCCACCGCGGAGTAGATGCGCAGGTAGAACCGGAACTCACGCGCCCTGCCCTTCCGAATCAGCAACCAGCGGTTCTCGAGCCCGGTCCATCCGGGCGCGACCTTCCGTTCCTCAAGAACGAAAACACCTGCCAGTTCGCGCCAATCCCGAGGGCGGAACTCGCGCGCCAGCCACTCCTTGCCGCTGACCTGGATGAGGAACCTGCCGCCGGGGCGCAAGGACCGGTACACGTGTCGGCAGACCTTGAAGTCATCGGCCGGGTTTTCGAAGTAGCCGAAGGAAGTGAACATGTTGATGCAGGCGTCGAATGCCCGGGCCCGGACGAATCGTCGCATGTCCTCGCGGACGAACTCGACGTCGAGCTTCTGCTGTCTGGCCCGCTTGCGTGCCTCCGTCAGGTACAGGGCAGTCCGGTCGACCCCGGTGACCCTGAAACCGCGTCGAGCAAGCTCGATGCTGAACCTTCCCGGCCCGCAGCAAAGGTCGAGCACACGCGCCCCAGGCTTGAGGTGCAGGAGCTTGACGAGCGGCCCGGCATCCCTTGCCGCCATCTGCCACCGCTCTTCGCCGAACATGGACGTCTTGAACGCCGCCCAGAAAGCCTCGTCCTCGAACCACGGAATTCTGCGTCTCATGGTGCGTTTAATCTAGGCGGCCGCGGACGAATGTCAACCGCCGACCCTCTCGCTTGACTGCCTGCACTCCTGCCCTATTCTTACACTCCATGCCCCGAAGGACAAAGCCGACTGAAACCGTCGTGCCGGTGCAGAAGCCGCAATCGGCGCAGGCGCTGACCCCGCAGGAAATCGTCCGCGAACTCGACCGCTACGTTATCGGCCAGGACTCGGCCAAGAAGGCGGTCGCCATCGCCCTGCGCAACCGCTGGCGCCGCAACCAGGTACCGGAGCAGTTGCGCGACGAGATAATGCCGAACAACATCATCCTCATCGGCCCGACCGGCGTGGGCAAGACCGAAATCGCGCGACGGCTCGCAAAGCTGGCCCAGGCGCCGTTCGTCAAGGTGGAAGCCTCCAAGTTCACCGAGGTCGGATACGTGGGCCGGGATGTGGACTCGATGATAAGGGACCTGATGGAAATCGGCGTCAACATGGTCAAGGCCGAGCGGATGCAGGCGGTGATGAGGCGGGCCGAGGAACTGGCCGAGGAGCGCATCATCGACAGCCTGACTCCCCGCCCGGCGAAGACGCCCGAAGGCGCCGAACCCGCGACCGAAGCACGGGAGAGACTCCGCGTCCATCTCCGTGCGGGCGAGCTCGACCAACGGACTATCGAGGTTGAGTCAGTCACCCAGTTCACGCCGTTCTCCGAGCTGCTGTCGCAGATGGGCGGCGAGGAAATGGCAATCGAGGTCCAGGAGGCGATGTCCGCGGCCCTGCCCAAGCGTACCAAGAAGCGGAAGCTGACCGTCGGCGAGGCGAGGCGCGTACTCCCGCAGGAGGAAACGCAGAAGCTGATCGACATGGACGAAGTGATTGCCGAGGCGCGGCAGCGAACCGAGAAGACGGGCATCGTCTTCATCGACGAGATCGACAAGATTGTCGCCGCCACGCCTTCGACCTCGGGCCCGGACGTGTCGCGCGAAGGCGTGCAGCGCGACCTGTTGCCCGTGATCGAGGGTTCAAGCGTCCTCACCAAGTACGGGATGCTGCGCACCGACCACATCCTCTTCATCGCCGCGGGCGCTTTCCACAAGGTGAAGCCCTCGGACATGGTTCCCGAGTTTCAGGGCCGGTTCCCGATTCGCGTCGAGCTCAAGCCGCTGACCGGAACCGACCTGCGCCGCATCCTGGCCGAGCCCGAAAACTCGCTCGCCCGGCAGTACACGGCGCTGCTGGCGAGCGAAGGCGTGAAGCTGACTATCACGAAGGACGCGGTGAACGAGATCGCTGCCATCGCCGAGCGGGTGAACGGCGAGACCGAGAACATCGGCGCCCGCCGGCTGCACACCGTGATGACCGCGCTGCTCGAAGACATCCTGTTCCGGCTGCCGGACCCTGAAGTCACCGCGCAGACGGTCACCGCCACCTATGTCCGCAACAAGCTGAAGAACATCGTGGAGAACAAGGACCTGAGTCGCTATATACTATGAAGAAAGACTTGACATCCATCAAGGACCTGTCCAAAGACGAAATCCTCGGCCTGCTGAAGAAGTCAATCGAACTGAAACAGTCACTCAAGAAACAGCCCCACCTCGACCTTGCGCCCGGCGCGATGGGAGCGCTGATATTCGAGAAGCCGTCCCTGCGCACCCGCGTCACATTTGAGAAGGCGATGCAGGACCTGGGCGGTACGGCGACTTACCTCGGGCCGACGGACATCGGACTGGGCAAACGCGAGACCGTGCCGGACGTGGCGCGCAACCTGTCCCGCTGGGTCAGCTGCATAATCGCCCGGGTGTTCGAGCACTCGAAGATCACCGAACTGGCCGAGAATGCCACGGTGCCGGTTGTCAACGCGTTGTGCGACGAGGAACATCCGTGCCAGATTCTCGCCGACCTGCTGACCGTGTTCGAGCATCGCGGCAGCCTCGATGGCGCCACCATCTGCTGGACCGGCGACGGCAACAACGTCTGCAATTCGCTGATGTTCGCCTGCGGCCTCGTCGGTATCAACCTGCGCGTAGCGACCCCCAAGGGGTTCGAGCCGGTGCAGACCGTCACCAATCGCGCCCTCGAATACGCGAAGGAGAGCGGGGCGAGCATCGTCCTTACCTACGACGCGAAGGCAGGGGCAAAGGACGCTGACTTCGTCTACACCGACGTCTGGGCGTCCATGGGTCAGGAAGCCGAGACCGAACAGCGGAAGCAGATATTCCGCCCGTACCAGCTCAACCGAGACCTGATGGCTCAGGCCAAACCCGACGCGAAGGTGCTCCATTGCCTGCCTGCCCATCGCGGCGAGGAGATATCCGCCGAAGTCCTCGACGGCCCGCAGTCGATCGTGCTGGACCAGGCCGAGAACCGGCTCCATGCCCAGCGGGCACTGCTCGCCGTGCTTTTCAGCCGCAAGAAGTGAACCGCCAATGACCTTGCCGACTTCCCCTAGACGAGCAGGAGCACCCCACGGTGCTCCTGCGTATCTCTGCGCCTAACCTACAGGCGGCATTTGGCCAAGACGATATTCGCCTTGGCTACCTGCACACCACGAACCTGCAAGTGGTGTGAACGTCGTTCACACTCACCCTTGCCATATACGTTCCCCGTATCCGTCGTAACCCGCCCAAGGTTCCGGCAGCTTCGGCGGCGCTTCGGTATAGGCCAGCGCGCTTGTGAGAAACCCCGCCATGAGCATAACGGCTACGCACGCGGCAGCTTTGCTTCGCATGACTACCTCCCCGTCTGACCGACCGCGATGAGCCAACTTCGCTCGGTTACGCTACGAGTGCGAGTCGGGCCCCTATAATTGACGAGTTCCTCGAACGGCCGCCATGGCAGGTCGTCGCTCCAAAACTGAAGACTCTGCTTGAACTCGCGTGCACTGGGCTTAAGGCCCGGAATGACGTTGCCGGCTACCTCATTCCGCACTTGGTAGACTGCTCCGGAAGATCGCACAGCCCTAAGGTCGGCGGTATCCCCTTCGGCAAGGAGCCGCTCCACCAGCGCCGGGTCGGCTGGGCGCGACAACTCGCGCAGGTGCGCATAGCAGCCTCTGAGCCTCTCTTTCCTGAAGGCCGTGTCCCGGCTCGTGAGTTGCAGCGGGAACCTGGGTAGTCGCGGTTCGCTCACGAACGGACCAAAGCGCCCGTTCGGGGTGTTGAAAACGTCCGGCGATACGCGCTTGCCGCCGGAGTACCTTGCCTCCACCGTCCTAACCAAGCGCCAATTGTCAGTGCGGACGTACAGGACGATGCCGGCGGCTCCCGCCGAGCTGATGTTGGGCCGCCTGCCGCCTCGAATCTCGACGACGTAGCAGTCGTTCTTCCCTACCTTCTCGATACCGGCCACGTCATACCGTCTGTATATCCACCGCCAGCCACCGCGATGGGGCTCTATCTCCCACGACTTGACTATCCACCAGTCGCCGACGCGCCATTGCGGCGCGTACTGGGCGACGCCAAGGGACGGCGCGAGCGCAATGACGGCGAGCGCGAGCAGAAATGCGCTTGCCTTTCCTCTCACAATGTACCTCCTGTTTGGACCGACGTGACGTACCAGCGGAAAATGCGCGTCGCGCCTGTCGGCTGTGTTTCAGACATCGTGACTCCTGGCTTGACTCTAGACTCCGGCGACGCCGTGTCAAGTGGCAGTCGCGCGTGGGTGGACGGCTCAATCGAGGTTCGTTACACCGAAGAGGGTAGCGGCGATGGCGCGGAGCGTGTCACCGTCGAGTGATTTGGCTTCGTACAAGTCAACAAGGTCCGACGCGGCCATGGCGAGGGATTTGGCCGCGTAGTTGCGGGAGAGACGGCCGAGTCTCTGGGCAAAGGCGTAGTAGGCGACAAACTGAGCACCGGGAATCGCGCGCGCGGCCAGCACCGGCCTGAGCCTGTCGGCAATCTCAGCCGCTTGAGCAGAGCCCGCTTTCTGTTTGGCCGCCTGCTCTTCGACCTTTCCAGAACGAACACGAGAGACGCGGCCCTTCTTGAGCGCCCTTTCGTAGGAGCGGCGCGGGAGACGCCGGGCCTTTGGCCCGCGCTTCTTTGCCCTCGCGGGAGACGTGACAGTGAGTTTGGCGTAACCGTTCTGCTCGAAGCGCAGAAAGCAGTCGCCGAGCAAACCCTGCAGCAGTTCGGACTCGAGACCAAGGTTGACCCACTTCCGAATGACAAGCTCGATAGCCTGGGCAAGCGGCTCTCCGGTTTCGGTTCGGAACGCCTTGGCCAACTCATGCACGTAGCGCCGGTACACGTTGACTTCCAGGATCGCAACCCCGGCACCCATTATGCGGCGTTCGGTCCTGGCTTTGACGAGCCGCCAAGCCGCGCTCGCGCTCATACCGAAGACGCACAGGGTCCATCCATAGGTGCGGATGCGGGTCAGCACTGCCTGAGTTTCAGCGGTCAGGAACAGCGGCCTCACCGGGTTTTGCCCTCCGGAACACGATGCGGAAAACGGCAGTTGAACGAATCCCGTCCATAGGTCACAACATCTGTATTATCCGCAGGTTGTGACATAGTGCAAGGCCGACAATTCAAGGGTAGGGGTCATTGGGGGAGTAGCTGCACCCGTAGTTCCACCCGTAGCTGTACCCGTAGCTCGACCTGTAGCTTCACCCGTAGCTCGACCTGTAGCTTCACCCGTAGCTTGACCTGTAGCTTCTCCCATAGCTCGACCCGTAGCTTCACCCGTAGCTCGACCCGCAGCTTCACCAGTAGCTCGACCCGCAGCTTCACCAGTAGCTCGACTCGTAGCTCCTCCCATAGCTCGACCCGTAGCTTCACCCATAGCTCGACCCGCAGCTTCACCCATAGCTCGACCGGTAGCTTCACCCGTAGCTCGACCAATAGCTCCACCGATAGTTGTATCGGTAGCTCTACCCGTTGCTCGACCCGCCCGCTGTTCTATCCGCCTCAGATTACACTGCTGGCGGAGTTGCCGAGTTTCCCGGCCGAGGCGCGTCAATGCTTGCGCTTCCGCGCCTTTTCTCCTAGAATACCGCGGCGTGAAGCAGACCGAAATCCTCGCAGTCGGCGGCGGCCCGGCCGGTCTCACCGCCGGCATCTACGCCGCCCGCTCGGGCCACAAGGCACTGGTCCTTGAGAAGTCGTTCGCTGGCGGCCAGATGGCTCTCACCTCTGAAGTGGAAAACTACCCGGGCTTCGCCGAGCCGGTCAGCGGCATGCTGCTCGCCCAGGCCATGGAACAACAGGCAACCCGCTTCGGCTGCGAGATGCTGAACGCCGAGGCAACGGGCATCGCCCAGACGTCGGCCGGGTTTGAGGTGTCGACGACCACCAGCCCGGTTGCGGCCGCCGCGGTCATCGCCTGTTCCGGTGTCAAGCCGAAGCTGCTAGGTGCGCCCGGCGAGAAGGAACTCACCGGACGCGGCGTATCGTACTGCGCGGTCTGCGACGGCCCGCTGTTCAAGGGACGCGAGGTAGCGGTCATCGGCGGCGGCGACTCCGCCCTGGACGAGGCGATCTACCTCTCGAACATCGTTTCACGCGTTCACGTCATCCACCGCCGCGATGAGTTCCGTGGCCGCAAGTTTGCGCAGCAGCGCCTGCGCGAGCACGGCAACGTCAGCTATCACCTCTCCTGCGTGGTCGAGTCCTTCAACGGCGCGCAGCACCTTGAGAATCTGACCATCAAGAACCTGAAGGACTCGTCAACCTACGCCCTGCCGGTCGGCGGCGCGTTCGTCTATGTCGGCTGGCTGCCCAACACCGGCTGGTGCTCGCACCTGCTCGCGCTGGACGACGCCGGCAACATCAAGACCGACGACCGGCTCCGGACGAACGTCCCGGGCGTGTTTGCCGCCGGCGACGTGCGTAACACACCGCTGCGCCAGGTCGCGACCGCGGTCGGCGACGGGGCACTGGCCGCGATGTCCGCCCACGACTTTCTCATTGGGAAACGCTAGCAGCACCACATCTCCGGACAACCGATGCTGACAGTGCTGGTTCTGGCTCTGGTCTTCGGTGCTGCGACAGACGGCGACCGCTCCGACCTGAAGTCCGCGCTCGATGAACAGGTGCGCGCCCGCGTTGGCGCTCATTGGCGAACCGGCATCGCGATCTACTCCTGCTCGCGCGACTCGCTCCTCTACGGTCTCGGCGCGAAGACGGCGCTTGCCCCGGCCTCAAACCAGAAACTGCTGGTCACTGCCTGTGCCATTGAACACTGGGATTCCACGCTGGTCCGCGAACTCGACGCCCGTCTCGATTCCACCAACTTGCGTGCCCATCTCCACCGGGCCAACCGCAAGTTCGCTGATTCGCTGGGACTGAACGACCATCCTGAATTCCCCGGCTACCGCCACCTTGTGCTCGCCAACCGCGAATCCGACAATTCCGAGGCCGAGTGGATGCTCCAAGTCATGAGCCGCAACCGCAAGGTCGCCGCGTGGAAACTGCTGAGCTTGTTCCTGGATGAACGCAAGATCACAAGACCGGGCCTGCGGGTCTGGGACGCCTGCGGCCTGTCGCACCGCAACCGCATCGCTCCCGTCACCCTGGCAAGGCTGCTCGTCACTGTCTACGAATCGCAATGGCGGGACCTGTTCATCTCGACGCTGGCGGTGCCGGGCCAGCCCGGCACGCTCATTAGGCGCAACCTCGATGTCGGCCCCCACGTCGCGGCCAAGACCGGCTACATCCGGGGTGTGTTTGGCCTTTCCGGCTACCTGTTCGGTCAGACCGACACGTTCGCGTTCTCGTTCATCGTCAACGGCTGTGGCTCGGGCACGCGGGCCTACGAGCTGTTCAACGCCTTGCTGAACACGGTCTATGGCTGGGACGCGGGCGAAACCGTGGCCTCGCCGTCCGCGGATTGTACGTCGGGCACCGATATTCGCCAAGACTGAACCGTCGCCCCTTCTGCTTGACTACCCGACCGGCCGGTCTATGATTCAGACGTGACTGACGCGCTTGGCACAATAGTGGTCGTTGCCTGCGCGATCGCCGTTCTGGTCGTCGTCCTGCTGATGTACCGCCGCCTTGGAGCCAGACGTGGCGAAGACCGGGGCCTGTCGCTGATGCAGGAGCAAGTCACTGCCCTGCGCCGCGAGACTGCCGAAGCTCTCAACAGCAACACCAAGGTCGTTAACGAGCACCTCGCCACACTGACCTCCCAGGTCCAACAGCGACTGGAAGGGCTGGACCGCTCGATGCGGGACACGACCGGACAGGTCAGCACCCGGCTCGACAGCGCGGTTAGCGTCTTCCGTGACGTCTCAGCCGAACTGGGAGCGCTCTCCAAGTCGTCTCAGCAGATCCTCGAAGTCGGCAAGGACATCTCCTCACTGCAGATGATCCTGAAAGCCCCAAAACTACGCGGCGTCGTGGGCGAGCTTTTCCTCGGCAACCTGCTCGACCAGGTCGTGCCCGAGAACTACGAACTTCAGCACAGGTTCCGCAGCGGCGAGGCGGTGGACGCGGTCATCAAACTCGGACCCAAGCTGGTGCCGATTGACGCCAAGTTCCCGCTCGAGAACTTCCAGCGCCTGTCCGCGGCCAGCGAGGCGGAACGGAAGGCCCTACGCAAGCGCTTCATCGCCGACGTCAAGAAGCACGTGGACGCCATCGCGAGCAAGTACATCCTGCCCGACGAAGGCACCTACGATTTTGCCCTGATGTACATCCCGGCCGAGAACGTCTACTACGAGATGATAATCAAGGACGAGCCGGACGAGGAGAACGTCAGCGCCTACGCCGTCTCGCGCCGCGTCATACCGGTGTCACCCAACAGTCTCTACGCCTACCTGCAGGCGATAGTCTTCGGCCTGCGCGGACTCCAGATTGAGAAGCGGGCCGAGGAAATCCTCAGCCACCTGAACCGACTCCAGGGCGACTTCGGCAAGTTCCGTGACGACTTCGACACCGTCGGCACTCACCTCAAGAACGCCCACAACAAATACGACGACGCAGTGAAACGACTCGGCCAGCTTGAGGGCAAACTCGAAATCAGCTCCGCCCTGGCCGAGCAGCCCGGAACCGGACCGGAACCGCTGCCCAAGCAGTAGCGCCCCGCGCCGCTGCGTCAGCCTCAGACACGAGCTCGAATCTGTCCCCGGACTCGCGGGACCTCGGTATAAGCCTGTGCGCGTGCAAGCAAGCTCGCCGCCAGCAATGCTGCAACGCACGCATCCGCTTTGCGCATGGCTACTTCTCCGCGTGGTTGGAGGCAATCAGCCAACTTCGCCCAGTAACGTAACGTGCGCGCTTCTTCCCCTCGTACTGGACGTGTTCCTCGTACACCCGCCACGGCTGTCCTTCGCACCAGAATTGAAGGCTCTGGGTTATCCCAAGTTCTCCCGGAAAGGGCCCGGGCTCGAGGTTGCCGCCCATCTCTACCCGCACTTGGTAGACAGTGCCCGAGGGCCGAACGGCCTGGCTGCCGAGGGTATCGCCTACGGCAAGCAAACGCTTGAGTAGCTCCGGGTCGGCGACGCTCGATATCTCGCGCAGGTACGCGGAGCCGTCGTCGCGTTTCTGCTTCCTGAAGGCCGTATCAGGGTCCCCGAGGCGAAGGGGAAGCCGCGGCAGTTCCGGTTCTTCCGGGAAAGGGCCAAACAGCCCGCGCGGGCAGTCTCTCACAATCGGCGGCTGGGGCTTATAGCCGCCTATTGTCAGCACGTGGCGGACAACAAGCCAATCGTCAGTGCGGACGTACAGAACGTTGCCGGCTGCTCCCGACTTGCTTATGTTGGGTCGACTGCTCCCTCGGGTCTCGAGGACATAGCAGTTGCGGTTGCGCACCCTCTCGATGCCGCCAATGTCGTACCGCGTGTAGTGCCAGTACGGTTTACCGGTCACCGAGTAGAACCGCCACTCCTTTGTGATCCACCAGTCGCCGACGTGCCACTTCGGCGCGTACTGCGCTACGCCCAAGGACGGTGCCAGCGCGACGATGGTGAGCGCGAGCAGAACTGCACTTGCCTTGCCTCTCACAATGTACCTCCCGTTTGTGCCGACGAGACATGCTGGCAGAAGATGCCAGGCGCGCCTCTCGGCAGTGTTTCAGACACTGTGACTCCTGGCTAGATTCTCGGGCCTGCCGACGTCGAGACCGCGGCGCGGGTAGGGGGCGGCTCTGGTCCGGAGCTAAGGGCGGCACCGTGCCCTCCGCCTGCGCGCGAAGATGATGACGCCGAACAGAACCAGCCCGCTCAGCATGCTGTAGCCCCAGTCGGAGCCGCGCTCGACTACCCGGAACTCCCGGTCGTCTGGTGCCTGATGCAGAGTGATATCCTCCATACCCGACGGATCGTAATACTTGAGCAGCTTGGTCAGGTGGCTCGGCCGGTCCACGAAGCCGGGATGACCCGGGAAAGTCCCGGAGTCCACGTGGCCGGAGAAGAGCAGCCTGGCGCCGGGGAACATCTGGCGGTGGTCAGCGACGACATAGAGCGCCACCGCGCTGTACCCGGAACTCAGACGGCTGATGTAGAGCGGGTAGACCGCCGAGTCGGTAGCAAAGGTCAGCCTGATGCCGACCGAACGGTCGTACTCGAGCCCGGCACTGTCGAGCAGCCGGGCGATGACAAAGTACTCCCAGTTCTTCTCGGTATAGTGGCCGAACACCGAAGCGGCATTGCCCGGCAGCTCGTATCCCTGGCCATGGAGATAGCCGGCCAAGGTTTCAGGTTCAGTCGCCCTGAGCAATTGGTAGGCATACGGACCGATGACCCCTTGCTCAATCTCCTCAACACCGAGCGAGTCGGCGTAGCCCCCCCGGTCGTACACCGCGGCTGCGCAACTGAATCCGGAACCGGGGCGGTAGAGTGGCCGGCAGTAGTACTGCAGCTCACTCAAGAGCGCCAGGCGGAACGAGTCAACCACCGGCTCGGCGGGCAGGGGCAGAATCCAGGCGAAGTCGGTCGCCCCGGACCGGAACGAGGCGGCAACCGCAAGCTGTTCGATGCCGTCCTGATGCCGGATGATTGCCACCTGGCCGAATTCTTCAATCGCCACATCCGGCGGCCCGACCATGCCGCCATCGGCGAAGGCTGCGGCAGCCGCAGCGAGCAGGGCAATCACGGATCTCATCACTGCCTCCCGGGGTCCGATTCGGCCCGCACGAAACGAACCACCAGCCCGACCCCGAACGTCGAAACGTCAATCGACTCGTAGTAGGGATACCAACCGCCCACTGTCGCTCGGTCAGTTGGGACGGACAGGAACCGCAAACCGCACTCGGCATCGAATTGGAGCGCGCCGGTTCGGAAGAGCGTAGCGCCGGCATCGATGCTGAAGCCCAGGCCCGTGCCACTGTCCCAGCGGTCAAAGATGTTGCCCAGCGTATCTGCGTCCGGCATTCGTTCCGCGCCATAGCCGGCCACGATCGCCGGCACCACATAAGCGCTGAGCGCCGAGTTGGTGTGCAGTTCCACGCCCAGTCCCAGTGTGGCGCTGACCAGGCGAAACTCCCCGTATGCTCCGCGGCCCGAACCGAGGGCGCCGGCGCCGCTGACCCTGAACGCCAGTGTTCTGGTGCGGGGAAACCGGACACCGAGGCTGGCGCCGGGCATCAGATGGTAGATGGCGTGCATCTCGGACGCCAGCGGCTGGATTGCGCCGATGCCTACATAAGGCTCGACCGCCGACGCAAATCCCGCCAGCAACAAGAGCGAAAGCAGGAACCTCATCGTCAACCTCCTGTCTGCAGCTTCTTCACGGCCGTCGACACTCGGGTCAAGGCTACCCCGTCGACCATCCGGTGTCAATACTCGGTAACCACCGCGAGCCGATCCGGAGCCGCGGCGAGTACGCGGAGTCACGTTGAGTTCAGAACCGACAGCCGCGGCGCTGCCTGCCGTCCTTGACTCTCACGGCTTTTTCTCTATCCTCACTGACACGCTATGAGACGAAGACAACCGATTCGCCGCAAGAGAACCTGTTACTTCTGCGACCACGGCATAAAGGAAGTTGACTACCGGGACCCGCACCTGCGCGACTTCCTGACCGAGAAGGGCAAGATTGTGTCCGGCAAGATGTCGGGCGTGTGCGCCCGTCACCAGCGTCGCCTCGCGCGCGCCATCAAGACCGCGCGGAGCATGGCGCTGCTTCCGTTCAACCCCCGATGAAAGTCATCCTGCTTTCCGACGTCGAGCGGGTCGGTCCCCGGGGCACGGTCGTCAGCGTCAAACCCGGCTACGCGCGCAACTACCTCCTTCCCCGCAAGTTAGCGCTGGAGGCAACCAAGTCCCAGCTTGCCCAGCTTGAGTCAATCAAGCAGCAGCTTGCCACCAAAGAAGCGAAGATTACCAAACGGCTCACTGACTTCGCCGGCCGCCTCGGCCTGGTCTCGGTGAAGACGACCATCAAGATGGGCCAAGAAGGCGCGTTCGGCGCGGTCACCAACGCCGACATCGCCACCCTGCTGGCCGCGGAAGGTCATGAAATCGACAAGCACTCCATCGTCCTGGACGAGCCCATCAAGGCCCCCGGAGTGTATGACATCCCGGTCAAACTCGGTCACGAGGTCTCGGCGACAGTGAAGCTCTGGGTCGCCGAAGAACCTGCGTGATCGAAGTCCGCGTTGAAGGAATCCTCCTCGACAATGTGAACAACTCGCCGGTCGTGCTCCTGCGCGAGCGCGACGGCGACCGGGTCCTGCCGATATTCATCGGCCCGCTCGAAGCCTCGGCCATCGCCTACGCCCTCGAAAAGACTGTTTTCCCCCGGCCCCTGACCCTTGATTTGATGCGGCTGATGGTCGAGGGACTCCAAGGCCGCGTCCGCCGCGTGATAATCACCAAGCTTGAAAACGAGACGTTCTTCGCCGAGATAGTGCTCGAAGCCGACGACCGGGTCCTGACCATCGACGCGCGGCCGTCCGACTCAGTTGGCCTGGCCCTGCGCACCGAGGCGCCGATTTACGTTGACGAAGCGGTAATGGAGAAGGCGGGCCAGTGGATTACGGCGCAGGATGAAGACCGGCTGAAGGACCTGCGCGAGAAGATGCGCACCATCAACCCCGAAGACTTCGGAAACTACAAGATGTAGGGCGGAGAATTGCCAATGGCCAATTCCCAATTCCCAATCC